>JAAYDS010000381.1 GCA_012729155.1 Chloroflexota bacterium
CGCCGTGGAAGAGGAACTGGCCGGGCTCGAGCGTGAGGCAGAGGAACAGGGCGAGTGAGCTTGACGGGCTGAGACTCGCCCTGCGGGGTGGCGTGTGGAGACCGCACGCGGTCTCCACACGCACACTGACAAGTGTACTGGCCCGCGAGCGCCTTGCCAAGCGGGCCGATCAGGCGAGGAGCATCGCCATGCTTTGTGTAGATATCGATCGGTGCACCGGCTGTGGTCGGTGCGTTGTTGTTTGTGAGCCCGGCGCTATTGCCATCTACAAAGGGCGGGCACGGATAGACGAGGCGCGGTGCACGGGCTGTGGAGCCTGTATCGAGGCCTGCCCCGAGGATGCGCTGCTGTGGGCCGAGGCGGTTGAGGCAGCGCCCGCTCTGCCTGCCAGGTCGCCAACAAAGGCGCTGCAGGTGCGGCAGCCGGGCGTTGTGGCTGCCGTAGGTACTGCGTTGTTGGCCATCGGGCGGGCGGCGTTGCCGGCCATCGAGTGGGCCCTGGAGCGTTTGGCGCGCAGCAGAGAGCGCTCGCCGGGTGAGCAGCGCGGGCAAGATAGGGTGCGTGGCGGCCACCAGCACCGCCACCGCGGCGGCTGAGGCCGCGTCGCCTGGAGCGCATGAAAGCGCTCGACGATATTGCATTTGCCGATTGCGACGCTATAATAGCGCCGTATGCGAGGGTAACCTCGCCCCCAAGTTGGCTCGGAGGCGTCGCATCCCCGTGACGCGTGGGCTAGCTTGTCGTTTAGCGCCAAATGGCGCCACCGGCTGCGACCAGAGCGCGGCCGGCCTCAAAGACACGCAACATGACTGGCAGCGTGCCGGCGCGTGTCTGGCCTTCACGAGGTCCATGGCGGACCCCGTCATCTGACCATCTCTAACCGGTGGGCCCTGCTTTGCTGCGCAAAGCCGCGTCTGCCGCCGAGACCGGTGGTCTGCTCTCAATCCCTGCTGTTTATTCGTGTTTGCGGGCCAGGGGCCCTGCGCCGCGTCTTGGCGCACCTGTGGGGTGCGTGGGCGCTGGCCAGGGCAGACGTCAAGACGGGAGGATGCATGTTATCACGGCGTGGATGGTGGCGGTGGTTGGGTATGGTGCTGGTGTTGAGCAGCATGCTGGCGCTGCTGGGCTGTGGCCGGGGCGATGCCGAGGGCCTCGTGGTGCTCGACTGGTCGGGCTATGAGCAAGAGGTGTTCTGGGCCGATTTCAAGGCCAAACATCCCGATGTGCCGGTCGAGTGGACCTTTTTTGCCGATGACAGCGAGGCATATGCCAAGCTGCAGAGCGGGTTCAAGGCCGACCTGGTGCACCCGAATGTGAGCTGGCTCGAGATCATGGTGGAAAACGACATGCTGCAACCCATCGACACCAGCAAGCTGTCGAACTGGGGCGGCATTATGGAGCCGCTGGCCAAGATGGGCCAGGTGGATGGCGTGCAATATCTGGTGCCCTGGGAGTGGGGCTATGACTCGATCCTCGTGCGCACCGACAAGGTGGCCGAGGTGCCCGATTCGTGGGCAGACCTGTGGGACCCGCAGTACGCCGGGCATGTTTCGATTCTCGACTCGGCCGAGGCCGCCGTGGTGGCAGCATCGCTGGCGCTGGGCTATGACCCCTATGCCTTGACCGACGCGCAGCTGGCCAGCGTCAAGCAAAAGCTGATCGAGCTCAAGCCGAACCTGCTGGGCTACTGGAGCGACTATACCGAGATCAACCAGCAGATCGCCTCGGGCGAGGTGTGGGTGGGCGCCAACTGCTGGCCCGATGCCTATGTGGCCGTGGCGGCCGCGGGCGTGCCGGTCGAGTACATCACGCCGCAAGAGGGGCGCATCGCCTGGGTGTATGGCTATGCCATACCCAAGGGCAGCGCCAATGCCGACCTGGCGCACGACTATATCGACGCGCTGATCTCGGTCGAGTCGATGGCCGAGATGGCCAACCAGTACGGCTATGGCGCGGCCAACGCAGAGGTGGCCGAGTTGACGGACCCGCAGCTGGTGGAGCTGTTCAATCTCGACCAGCCCGAGGTGCTGAGCCAGAGCGTCTTTTTCCAGTCGCTGAGCGAGGCGCAGCGCGCCGCCTGGACGCAGCTGTGGGACGAGGTCAAGGCGTCGCAATGAGCACAACGCTGACCTGCTGCGGCCCGGAGACGGCATGAACACGCGCGGCAGGCTGTGGGTGCTCATTGGGCCGCCGGCGATCGTGCTGCTCGCGTTCTTTGTGCTGCCCATGATCAACATGGGCAGCTTTAGCCTACGACAGGGCAGCTTTGGCGCCGCGCGACAGCTGTGGACCATCGAGCACTATCGAGCCTTTGCAGCCAACGAGGCCTTTCAGCGGCTGCTCTTGCGCTCGACCTGGCTGGCCCTGGCGACCTCGCTGCTGACGGTGATACTGGCCTATCCTGTGGCCTATCATCTGGCATTCAAGGCTGGCGGCCGACGTATGACGTTGATGATGCTGCTGTTGGTGCCCGCCTGGACGAGCTTTTTGTTGCGCATTCTGGCGTGGAAGCTGATTCTGGGGTCCGAGGGGCTGTTCAGCGTGGCGTTGCAGGCGCTGGGGCTGATGCAAGAGCCGCGACCGATCTTGCTCTACACGCCTACGGCGGTGGTGGTGGCGCTGGTCTACTCGTGGCTGCCCTTTGTGGCGCTGCCGATCTTTGCGGCGCTGCAGCGCATCGACGTGCGCCTGCTCGAGGCGGCGGCCGACCTGGGCTGCCCGCCGTGGCGGGCGTTTGTGCGGGTGACGCTGCCGCTGAGCGTACCGGGCGTGGCGGCGGGGTTCTTTTTCGTGTTCATCCCCACGCTGGGCGAGTGGGTTACGCCGGCGTTGGTGGGCGGCGCCGACGGCGTGATGTATGGCAACATCATCCAGGATCAGTTTGCGCGGGCGCTCAACTGGCCGATGGGCTCGTTGATGAGCCTGGTGATGCTGGCGGCGATGCTGGGGCTGTTGGGCCTGCTGGTGGGGCTGGCGCGGCTGCTGCGCCTAGACCTGGAGGTGGTCTAGCTATGCAGCGGCAACGCTGGCCGAGCCTGGGCGCGCTCTACTATGCGCTTTTGGCGCTGTTCATGTATCTGCCCATCGTGGTGCTGGTGGTGTTTGCGTTCAACGACTCGCCGCTGATGGTCTTTCCGCTCAAAGGGTTCACTTTGCAGTGGTTCAGGGCGTTGGGCCAGGCCACAGAGATGCTCAAGGCGCTGCGCAATAGCCTGTTGTTGGGGATTACGTCTTCGCTGGTGGCCACGCTGCTGGGGACGATGGCGGCCATCGCTACCATGCGGTATCGCTTTGCGCTCAAGGGGCTGTTTCTGGCGGTGGCGTCGATGCCGCTGGTGATCCCCTATGTGGTGCTGGGGGTGGCGCTACTGATCCTGTTCAGCACGGTGGGTGTGCCGCTGTCGCTGTTCACCGTGGGGGTGGGCCACGTGATCATCAGCGTGCCGTATGTGATGCTGATCGTCGCGGCGCGGCTGGCTGGTTTCCCCGCCAGCCTGGAGGAGGCGGCGCAGGACCTGGGCGCCAGCTATTGGCTGACGCTCTGGCGCGTGGTGTTGCCCATCGCCGCGCCAGCCATCATGTCGGCGTTTCTGACGTCGTTCACGACGTCGTTCGACGAGTTTGCGGTGAGCTTTTTTCTGACGGGCACCGACACCACGCTGCCAGTGTATGTGTACTCGCAGCTGCGCTTTCCGAACCGACTGCCGATCGTGGTGACGCTGTCGGCCATCGTGATGGTGTGTTCGGTGGCGCTTTTACTGCTGGCCGAATGGCTGCGGACGCGCGGTGAGCCTGCGACACGGAGAGTCAAACAGTGAGCGGTCTGGCCGTAGAGTTGGTGGGGCTGACCAAGACCTTTGGCGGCGCCAAGGGCGACGAGGTCAATGTGGCCGCGGTGCGGGGCGTCGATCTGGGCATCCAGGCAGGCGAGTTCTTTACGTTGCTGGGGCCGTCGGGGTGCGGCAAGACAACGACGCTGCGGCTAATCGCCGGTTTCGAGACGCCCACGGCGGGCGAGGTGCTGATCGAAGGGCGGCCCATGAGCCAGGTGCCGGCACACAGGCGGCCCGTGAACATGGTGTTTCAGAACTATGCGCTCTTTCCACACCTGACGGTGGCAGAGAACGTGGCCTTTGGGCCCAGGGTGCGCGGCATGGCCCGCGCCGAGCGCGACCGTCGCGTGCAAGAGGCGCTGGAGCTGGTGCGCCTGCCCGATGTGGGGCGCCGCAAGCCAGCGCAGCTATCGGGCGGGCAGCAGCAGCGCGTGGCGCTGGCCAGAGCGCTGATCAACGAGCCGGCGGTGCTGTTGCTCGACGAGCCGCTCGGCGCGCTCGACCTCAAGTTACGTAAGCGGATGCAGGTCGAGCTCAAGCATCTGCAGCAAGAGGTGGGCATCACCTTTGTGTATGTGACGCACGACCAGGAAGAGGCGCTGGCGATGAGCGACCGCATCGCCGTGATGAACGACGGCATGGTGCTGCAGGTGGGCACGCCCGTCGAGGTGTACGAGCGGCCGGCCACGCGCTTTGTCGCTGATTTCATCGGCGAGACCAACTTTTTGCCGGCGCAGGTGGCACTGCGCGAGGGTGACGGGCTCTGGCTGACGTTGGAGGGCGGCCGCCTGTTGGCGCGCCAGCCCGCAGAGGCCTTACAGCAGGGCCAGGCCGTGACCCTGGCGCTGCGCCCCGAGAAGATCGACCTGGCGCCTAGCAATGCAGGTGGCCTGGGCGGCGTGGTGCAAGAGGTGGTCTATATCGGCACCGATACGCGCTTTGTGGTACGACTGGCCTCGGGGGCGCAGGTGGTGGCACGCTTGCAGAACATCGGCGAGCGCGGGCTGGGCGAGTTTGGCGTGGGCGACGCCGTGACGCTGCTATGCGCCCCCGCCGATGTGCACGTGCTCAACAACTGACGTGTGCACACAATGCCCCGCAGGTCTCTCGAGAGACCTGCGGGGCATCTGTTGCCCTATGGCGGCTGGCGCCGGGCGGCGCTAGATGCCGATGCCGCGCAGGTAGAGAAAGTAGATGCCGGCAATATAGGCCAGGATGAGCAGCGCAGCATCGATCTCGACGATCCAGATGCGGCGCTCGACCTGCGCCAGATTGCCGATCAGGGCCAGGGCAGCCATCAGCATGGCCAGCAGGCCCGCCAGCGCAAAGGCTGGGCTGATGGCATTGAGAAACGACCCCTGGGTGTAGAACACGTCGGCCAGGGCCAGCGCAAACATGTTGAACACGTTGCTGCCAAAGAGGTTGCCCACCGCCAGGTCGAGGGCGCCCAGGCGCACGGCGGCGATCATGACCACCAGCTCGGGCAGAGAGGTGACCAGCGCGATCAGCACGGTGCCCACCATGCCGTCGCCCAGACCGGTGATCTCGGCAACCTCGCCGGCGCTGCGCACCAGGTGTGGCGCCGCGAGCACCAGCACGCCGGCTGCGAGCGCAAAGCCGATCAGGGCGTTGCGCAGGGCGCGCCGGTGGGCGGGGCGCTCCTCGTCTGGCAAGGGTTCGTCCTCGGGGGCTATGCCGGGCGCGCCGTTGTTGCGCAGCAGATAGAGCCCCACCGCATAGGTGGCGATCATCAGCAGGCTGCCGATGCCCACCCAGCCGACCTGTACATCGATGCGCGCCAGAATGAAAAAGACGGCCATGCCCAGCAGCATGGTGCCCAGGCTGGCGGTGAGGGCGTGCTTGAGGGCCACGCGCCGCAGAATGCGCGACTGGTAAAAGGCCATGTCGAGCACGCCCAGCAGCAACATGTTGAACATGCACGAGCCAAACAGGTCGCCCGCGGTGAGGTCGATATGATCGAGGCGGATGGCTGTGATCATGGTGAGGATCTCGGGCAACGAGGTGGCCATGGCCATCAGCAAGGTGCCCACAAAGAGGCCGCCCAGGCCGGTCTCTTGGGCGATGACGTCACCAAACTCGGAGAGCTTGACGGCTGCGAGGACGATGATCAGCGCTGCAAGGGCAAACTCGAACCAGATCATTGTCCTTTGCCCTGTGGGGCCGTTCTACCGATCTGTCGGGCGATGGTGAGTGGCCAGGCCACGGCATAGGCGGCCTCAGAGCCGCCGATCTGCAAGAGCGTCTCGTCAGCGCTCGTCACACAGCGCTCGGCTATCTCGTGGTCGGGGGCCACGGCGAACAGGGCTACCGCAGCCTGCACGCCCAGGCGGTCGAGCTGTTCAAAGCCATAGCGCATGGGGATGTGGCGACGTTCAGAGGGGCGGCGCCAGACACGCACGCAGTCGAGCTGAGCGCCCAGCTCCAGGTGCAGGTCGGCCCAGGCATGGATGATCTCGTCGAGCTGGTCTCCGTCGTCGGCAACGATCATGATCTGATAGGCCATCGCAGTCTCCTTGAGGTGTTGGGGTGCGAATGGGCCCGGTGGCTGTTGGCACGAGGCGTCCAGAGCAGACCGGGGCGCCAGGGTCAAACAGGGAGATGATACCACAGGCGCCAGCAATCGGCCAAGTACAGGATGGCTCTGCAACCCTGGTGGGGTATAATGTCGGGCAAATGCCGCTGCGTGGGAGGATGAGATGGGAGAGGTGACCACCGTTGCCGGGCTGATGCATCTGGCCGGGCGAGCGTCGGCCGATGCGGCGCAGCCGTACGTGCTCGAGGGGCGGCTGTCTGTGGACGCGCTGCTGCGCTATCGTGGTTGGGCCGAGGCCTGGGCGCCGCCCTACCAGCCCGAGGCGCAGGCGCTGAAGGCTATCGCAGCCGCGCGTGGGCAGGTGGATATCTGGGCCTTTGTGGCCACCTGGTGCGGCGACTGTCGACGCGAGGTGCCGCGGTTGCTGTGGACGCTGTCGGCCGCTGGCTGGCCACTGGAGCGGCTGCACCTGATCGGCACCGACTGGGACAAGCGCGACGCTGCAGGGTTGGTTGATGTCTGGCGCATCGAGCGGGTGCCTACCTTTGTGGTGGTGCGCGGCGAGGCCGAGCTGGGGCGTGTGGTCGAGCGGGCCGACGGCCTGCTCGAGGCGCAACTGGCGCAGATCCTGAGCACTGCCTAGGCGTCGGGGCCGCTAGCGGTGGGGCAGAGCGAGGGCGCGCGAGTGAGGCTCGCGCGCCCTCTTGCAGTGGGGCGGGCTGGCGCCTAGAGCAGGTCGACCAGCAACCGCTCTTGCGCCTGATAGAGCAAGAGCGTCAGCGCATCGAGGTCGCCCGCGAACGACGGGTTGGTCTCGAGCGCGGCGGCCGCCTCGCCCAGGGCGCCCACAGGGTAGCCCCAGACCTCGGGCCTGGCGACCTGTCGCAGCAGCGCGCTCAAGCCGCTACGAGCGGCGGTCGCATCGGCGGCGGCGCCGCCATGCACGGCCGCATGCAGCTCCATCAGCTCCTGAGCGGCGTCTGCGAGGGCGCCAAAATCGTCATTGCCCAGGTCGAGCCCGACGCGGCGCAGCACCTCGACGCGCGTGAGCAGCTCGCGCAGGGTAAAGATGCGGCTGACGACGTTGATCTGGAAGGTGATGCCGCCCACAGGCTGGCCCTCATCGTTGAACTGCACCAGCTCAAAGGTGTAGGTGTCTCCCACATTGGCGTTGGCTGGCGCGGTGATGCTGATGCCGGCCACCTCGCGGGTGCCCTTGGCCACCGGCAGCGTAAAGCGGGTGACCTTGGCCGTGGGCAGTGGCATGAACAGGCGCCCCGCTCGCTCGGTGACGGGGGCGGCCTCTTCTTGGACCTCTGCAACTGGCAGCGGCGCGGGGGCTGGCCGTTCGCTGATGACGCTGCCCGCTGCGAGGTGAAAGCCGAGGTCTTGCAGCTCGCCATCGAGGTAGAGCTCGACGTCCGTGTCGTTGAGCAGCTTGAGCGAGATGACG
>JAAYDS010000382.1 GCA_012729155.1 Chloroflexota bacterium
GACCAGATATTGGTCATCGACCGCGGGCAGATCGTCGAGCGCGGCACCCACGCCGAGCTGCTGGCGCAGGGCGGCGTCTACGCGGGGCTCTACCAGACCCAGTTCAGGGGCCAGGGGTGAGGGGAAGATGGACACGACCGCATCAGCGGCCGCCGAGGGCTATGCCTTTTACGCCGCTGAGGCCGCCGAGTTCGCCGAGGTCAGCGCCACTGCGGTGGCCGAGGCGTGGGCAGCGAGTGATTGGGTGCGATGCAAGAACAACCTCTCCCAGCCAGCGATGCTTCGCGAGGACCCCATCCTGCCTAGCTGACTGACTCGCTTGGTCTACCACAGGATGCTCGGCCTTACGCGCATATCTCAGCGCGTACCGCTGTCAGTAGAGTGCGATGTTCTCGCCGCCGAAGGCTCGCATGGACTCAATCATCAGAGCTGCCCGTGGGATCATTCTGATCAGTGTCCAGGAGCCTAAGATAGTCTTGTCTGATATCTGCCAGGGTCTTGCCATGCAGGCGCCACTGTGACCAACCATTGACGGTCGTGCGCTCACTACCAACCGACTGAATGCAGGCTAGTGCGGCATACGACAAGCTGGAGTACACCTCTCCCAACACTTCCAGGGTACCGTCTTCGTTCACCGTGGCTCGAAAAGTCTTCCTCTTTGCGCCCCGAGGGGCATACGCCATCGTCAGCTCATCACCCTCTGCAACAAGGCGTGCACGCAAGAGATCCGTCAGACTAACGTCATATGCTCTACGGGACTGCATGGCGCCATCCCGCCCAGAAGTATCGACCGTCGGCCGATACTCCTCAGGTATCTCATATGCCACATTCCCGGGGGTCCCGAGCTGTACGTACTTCTTTACTGTCCAGAGGCGAACATCGTTCCGTAGAGTTTCGCCCCACTCCCTTAGGTCGTCTGGCACCCTGTCAATCGGCATGCCGATTATGGGCGATTGCCCAAACACTTCGCCTAGTACTTTCCGTATGTCGATTTCGCGGATGCCCTCGTCGCTGAACTTGTCCTTGACCTCTGCATCCGCGTCATACATCTGAACGATAATCTCTGTGAGTAGCTGCCTCGTCTCCGGTTGGTTAGCGGCAAGCAGCTGCTTTGTAACTTGTGGGGCAATGTGCGTCCATACATTGTGCTGGCTCAACTCGGCTTCAACGACGTACCATACACAGGATGCGAGGTCAACGGCAAACGCGTCGGGTATGGTGCCCGTCCCATCCTTGGTAGCGATTCTCCTCTTGGGAATGAGTAGAGACGAGGGGCCGAAAAAGTGCTCCGAGTTGGCGAGGACCACGTCCTCGATCTCTTGTTCGTCTCTGAACCTTGCCTCAATGTACTTGTCGTTTCCAAGGATGATCATGGCGCTCTCTCCCCGATCGTCTGGCGTAAGGCTCTTCGGCGATACCTGCCGGGAGATGCCTGCTTGTATGGCCTGCCTGACCCGGGCTCGTGCGGCCATATGCCGAGTTCGCCTGCTCGGTGCTCTCTACCAGAGAGGGCCTCACGCTTTCACACAGAACACGTTCACGGTATCTACGTGCCATAGTAACGGCCCTTGCCCGGTTGGTCAAGGCTGCCCCCCCTCGCATCCCCCCTCGCCGCGCGCTATAATCCCCCCACACCAGCCCACCAGAGAGGCCCGCCATGACCGACGCCCCCCGCCCCAACATCATCCTCATCCTCACCGACGACCAGGGCTATGGCGA
>JAAYDS010000383.1 GCA_012729155.1 Chloroflexota bacterium
GCGCGGTGACGGGTAAAGAGAATCGCTGGGCCATCATGCCTGATCTGATCATCCTCGATGGCGGCAAGGGTCAGCTGAATGCCGTACGGGCCGCCATGCAGCGGCTGGGGGTCGATCACATCCCCACGGTAGGGCTGGCCAAGCGCGAAGAAGAGCTATTCCGGCCGGGGCGCTCTGAGCCCTTGTTGCTGCCGCGAGGATCACAGGGTCTGTTCTTGCTGCAGCGCATTCGCGATGAGGCTCACCGCTTTACCATCAGCTATAACCGGCAGTTGCGGCAGAAGGCAGGGGTCAAGTCGATGCTCGATGAGATCCCAGGCATCGGACCGGCGCGCAGAACGGCGTTGCTCAGGGCATTCAAGTCGATCGAAGGCATCCGCCGCGCCACCGTGGAAGAGCTCGCAGCCGTGCCAGGCATGACGCGCGCCACGGCCAGCGCTGTGGCCGAGCACCTGGCGCGCTAAACGTCGCTGGTTGAGACGAGCTTGACGACGGTGATGCCGTCGCCACCCTCGGCGATCTCGCCGTTGCGGAAAGATTGCACCAGCGGATGCCCAACCAGCCTCTCGCGCACCACCTGTTTGAGCACGCCGGTGCCCTTGCCATGGATGATATGGACCCAGGGCAGGCCTGCCAGGCAAGCGTCGTTGAGATAGCGGTCGGTCAGGCTGAGGGCTTCCTCGGCGCGGCGACCGCGCAGATCAAGTTCCATGCCAGGCGAGCCGCCCGATACACGTTGTACGCGTGTCTCTTGGGTTGCTCTGGGCGTCTCGCGCCCCTGAAAGACCAAACCGGCCAGAGGCGCGCGCAGACGAAAGCCTCCCACGGCCACGACGGCCTGGTCGCCGCTGATCTCGACAACCTGCCCCGACTGCCCCAGAGAGTCCACCAGCACCCTGTCACCCATTCGTACATCGCGCCTGGCCTGATCTACCTCGGGCTCGGGCGAGGGTGGCGCAAGCGGCTCCATGGTCTCTGCCAACCGATCGATCGTCTCGACCACCTGCTGGATGGCCTCTTCGGGCACCGAGCCAGCGCGCAACAACCGCTCTCGCAGCTTGGCGATCTCGGTACGCAGGAGGGCAAGTTCACGCCGACCCTGCTCACGCGCCTCGGTGAGGGCGTTACGCCGAGTCTCTTCGGCCTGAGCCAGACGAGCGCGCACGTCGGCCTCTATGCGGCGCGCCTGCTCGCGCGATGTCTCAGCCTCTGCGAGCACCGAGTCAACCGCAGCCTGCGTATCACGGACACGCTCGAGCAGGGCATCGTGCATCATGGCCTCGGGCGTCACGAGCGCCTGCGCCGCTGCGATGGTCCGTTCAGACAGCCCCAGCCTCGCAGCGATGGCAAAGGCGTTGCTACGTCCCGCCAGGCCGATGGTCAGGCGATAAGTGGGCGAGAGCGTTTCGACATCGAACTCGACAGAAGCGTTCTCTACGCCCGGCGTACCAAACGCGTACAGTTTGAGCTGCGAATAGTGCGTCGAACAGAGCGCCAGGCAGCCCTTTTGCAGCAACTCGGCCACCAGAGCCTGCGCCAGCGCGGCACCTTCCACTGGGTCAGTGCCCGCCCCCACCTCGTCAAGCAACACCAGTGAGCCCGCCGTGGCGCGCTCTAGAATCGCAACGATATGCGTCAGGTGCGATGAGAAGGTAGATAGACTCTGCTCAATGGACTGCTCGTCGCCGATATCGGCATAGATGCCGTCAAACACCGGCAGGCGGGCGCCCTCGCCGGTAGGGATATGTAGCCCCGCCTGGTTCATAGCTGCCAGCAGGCCCACCGTCTTGAGCGAGACAGTCTTGCCGCCAGTGTTTGGGCCAGTCACCAGCAGCGTGACAAAGTCTCCTCCCAGGTAGATATCGATGGGGACGACGGTCTCGGGGTCAAGCAGCGGGTGTCGCGCTTTAGGAAGATAGAGCGGATGTGCGCTCGGGCGTAGTACAGCCTGCCCATCAGACGGCTGCATCAATGGCCATCGCTGCGGGGCCAGCTCGGCGGACCAGGCGCGCATCTCGTAACTCAATCGCGCCTTGGCAAAAGCCAGGTCAAGCGCTGCGAGAGCCCCCACCGAAGCCACGATGTCCTCAGAGGCACGACCTACCGCCAGCGAGAGCTGGCGTAGAATGCGCAGCACCTCTTGCCGCTCAGCCAGCTGCAGCTCTTGCCACTCATTGTTGAGATCGACGGTCTGCAGCGGCTCGATAAACAGCGTCTGGCCGCTGGCCGACTGATCGTGCACAATGCCCTTGATGCGCCCCTTGAACTCGACGCGCAGAGGAATGACATAGCGCCCGTTACGCTCGGTGACGATGGGCTCTTGCAGATACTGAGCGTACTGCGCCGAGGTCACCATGTTCCGCAGACGATCTAGCAGACGGTCGCGCGCGATATGCAGCTGCTTGCGAATGGTCGCCAGCGCGGTGCTAGCAGTGTCTAGTACCTGGCC
>JAAYDS010000384.1 GCA_012729155.1 Chloroflexota bacterium
ACGTTCTTACGAACGCCTGCGCGCCATCGATCGCGACGAGGTCTCTCGGCGGCTGGCGGCCGACCTTTGGCCCAGCGCCGAGGCGCAATGCGCCGAGATCCGCGCGAACTATGGCGAGATCGCCGAGCAGGTCATCGCCAGCCATCGCACCATGATCGACCTATCGGGCGCCTCGCGGCAGGCATTCTACCAGCGTATCCTCTCGCACTGGGACGAGGTGCAGGCCGTGGCTGCCACGGTGCCCCCTTCAGACCTGCTTGCAGAGCGTCTCGTGGCCGCAGGTGGCCAGGTGGCCCTCACCGCCTTTGGTTTTGACCCTGCAGAGGTGAGCACGGCAGTACAGGTAGCCCATTATGTGCGCGATCGTTTTACGGTGCGGCAGCTCGAGCTGGCGCTGGGGCTACAGGCTTTACACTCGCCAGAGTTCAGCCTAGAATAGGCGCCGCATGACAAGTCGTCGATGACCACGGCCCGGAGGATGGGTGTGCGACAACAGGCCCGCATCATCAGCCTAGCCCTACTGATACTCGCTCTGGTAACCCCAGCGCTCTTTCTGGCGGGCTATGCCGTCAACGGACAAGAGCTCTTCAGCCGCTCGACTGCCCGTGTGGTGGTGGCCTTGGTTGGCGCAGGGCTGGGAGCAGGGGCGGCGGCCTATCTTGCCCTGCGACGTGATGCTCTGGGGGTGAGGATCGTGGCCGGTTTGGCCCTGGTAGCTCTTATCGGCAGCATGTTATTCGTGCGCGTGGCCTGGGGGCAGAGCATGAGTCGCGCCATCGAGCAGCTGCGCCGCCTGCCCTTTGACGTCAACGAAACCGGCGTGCTGATCTGCCCGGCTGATCATTCTGTGGCGGCCTCGCGCGAGGCGCGCGAGCTACAGACTCTCTTTGAGCGCACCGTGGCGGGGGCGGGGCTTGAGGAGCGCATTCAGGTGCAGATGGGCTACCCCGTAAGCGATGAAGCACAAGCGCGAGTGTTGGCCACTGACCGGCGAGCCACAGTTGTTATCTGGAAACGGACGAACACCTACCATGGCAGGGTCACCGAGTCATATCACGTCACCAGCCCTGGTGTGGCTACGAACACCATCACCGCCCAGCCTCTGGACTTGCTTGTGGTGATGTTGCTCGACCGCACCTTTGATCTGGAACGCACCTACGACCCGGAGGCCACGGGCATCTGGCCACTGGCGCGCGAAACCATAGCGCCACTGGCCATCGGCATTGCCTTCTGGTCGGCCGATGACCCGCTGTTGGCCGCCACACTGTTCAACGAGGCACTATCGGGCAACGACGGCCTCGATAGCCAGGAGCAAGCTGAACTGCACGAGTATCTGGCAGCAGCCATGTTGGCCCTTGGCCGCCCCGACCTGGCAGAGACCCATCTCGCCGCCGCGGTGGGGCCCTCCAGCCAAAGCAGCGTAGCCGTTGCTGCTGGCGCTGTGTCTATCGCGCGCCGCGAATGGGACGATGCCGAGCGGGCCTTTATGCACGCGCTAGAGATAGACCCCAGCTGCCCAGCGGCCTACTCTGGCCTGAGCGCTGTACTGGCCACCAAGCTCGATGCAGAACGCGCCGTGCAGGCCGCACAACAGGCAGTGGCGCTCGATGATGCCTCGCCGGTGCCATATGCTTTCCTCGGTATGGCCCTGGAGCGCACAGGCGCTATCGATGCTGCTGCTCAGTCGTATCAGCGAGCGGCCATCTTTTCGGGGGGCAACCTGGGCCTCTATAGCGCCACCAGCGCCCGCGCTCAGGCGGTGCGGAGCAACCCGCCCACAGCCGTTCCCACGGCCACCGTGCGCCCAACGCCATCGATCACCCCGTATCCCACAGCCGCTCTGTATGAGGTCGAGTCAGGCGACACGCTGGCCAAGATCGCGGAGCAGTTCGGCGTGACCGTGGACGAGATCATGGAGATCAACAAGATCACCAACCGCAACGCTATCGCCGTTGGCGACAAGCTCAAAATACCTGCCAAGCTCGACTAGGCGCCTGAGGGGGATCCAGCGTCTGGTCAAGCAAAAGCAACCGCAGCGTAGCGGCGAATAGGCGAGCAGTCATGGCTTTGAGCCGACGCGGTTACATCTTTCTGGCCCTCTTTGCGTTCATAGGGCTGTTGTCTGGCCGAGAGGCCCAGGCCCAGGGGCCGCAGATCGTCGACATACCCGACAGCCAGGCGTCGGGGCGCATGGTGCTATCCCTCGATCTGCTCGACAGACCCATGGTAGCCTGGTGGTCGACGCGCGATGGGCAGCACACCCTCCGCTTTGCCGAAGGTGCTCTTACGCAAACCAGTGCCATCAGCACCAGTGCTGCCATCAGCACCAGTGCTGCCATCAGCACCAGTGCTGCCATCAGCGACGCACCTCCACTGGCCCTGAGTCACCACGGGGAGATCGCCTGGGCGCTGCCCCATGACGGGGCGGCCCGTCTGTACGAACGTCAGCCCAATGGATCGGTGCAGCAACGCCCCTTGCCTGCCATGCCTCTGGCCCTAGCGTATGACGCCGATGGGCGGCTCTACTGGGCTGGCCACGATCAGGGACAGGTCTGGTTCGCCACAGAGAGTCAACCCGACCCGCTGACCGTGGGGCCACTCGAGCAAGTGACAGCCCTGGATGTGTGTATAGAGCCCACAGGCGGCGGCGCCCTGGCAGCAGCTGGCGTGGACGCCGCAGGACAGTCCGGCATCTATCTTTTTGCTCTACCCAAGGGGCAGCCCATCCGAGTGACCAACACCGTCGCCGTGCCGCAGTTGGTCTGCAACCCTGACGGCGGCATTCACCTGGGTTGGCAACTGCCCACTGGTCTGGCCCACGCAACCAGTAGCGATTGGGCGGCGATAACCACGCTTGCCGCGCCACCCGACGCCCCTTGGGTCATGACCAGCGACGGCAGCTCGCAGGTGCGGCTGGCGTGGGCAACCGATCGGTCTGTGATCGTCGCCAGCTCGCGAGACTGGACCGCCTCCCACACGACCATAGATACCGGCTCGCCCGCCGAGGCCATCGAGATGGCGGCCAGCTCGACGGGCTTGCTGGGTCTGCTCTGGACGACGACGGTCGAGGGCTCTTCTGCAAGCAGTCTGCGCTATCTGGCCAGGCCAGCCCCGTTGCGACAGCTACACCTGCTGTCGACGGGGAAGATAAGCGGCATGCGGCCAGGGGCCACCTGGGCGGTCGCCAGCAACACCGCCCTGGCCGACATACAGGCGACGCGGTTCTACTTGATGGCCCGAGAGGGCCCTACGGCCGGCGCCTGGCAGCAGATCGGCGAGGATGCCGACGGCAGTGATGGCTTTGATGTCACGCTGCCCGATGATCTCATCGTTGGCCTGCAATATACAGTGATAGCACAGGCAGAGTTGGCCGATGGTTCGCACCTGGTGGGGCAGAGCGCCTGGCTGCTGGCCGAATCGGCACTGCCGGTATTGCTGGCCTTGCCCGAGGCCGTCCCCTGGCGTGGTACAGCGGCCGTCAACCTCTTGCCGCTGGACGAACGCTCGCAGGATCAGCCTTTTGAGCTCTGGATGGAGCCTTTGCCCCAAGAGGAGCAGTCTGTAGGGCCGTACTATTTGGGGGCCTACCTTTTGCCCGCAGATGCGCCAGCAGGTGAGTGGCTGCAATGGTCGGTCGATTCGCGTGCAATTCCTGACGGGCGCTATCGCCTGGCCGCCACACGCTGGTCTGAGGGCCGCCGCGCTGCCATCTACGCGGCTGACGAGGTCTGGATCGACAATGCTTGCCTGCCCAACATCGAGCAGGTCGAGGCACACATCGCAGGCCGACAGCGAGATCGTCTGCGAGTGACGGTGACTGCCGACGACGTGAATGGCAGCATAGAGCGCGTGGATGCTTTTCTGGTCCCGCGTTCGCTCGAGGGCGCCAGTGGCGACAGCCCGGTGTGGCTGGGGAGCGATGCCACTGGCGATGGCGGCTGGATCATCGAGGTTCCCATCGCACCCGAGTGGCGCGGCAGCGCCTGGTCAGTGCGTGCTAT
>JAAYDS010000385.1 GCA_012729155.1 Chloroflexota bacterium
ATTATCGGGGGCGCGTAGCCAGTCACGAGCGGCCAAGGCTGGCCGCAGGCGTCCCCCATCGGCAGAGATCAGGCGTAGCCGCCAGGCAGAGCGCCACAGCAGCGCTAGGCGGGCTGGCGTGGGCTTGCCGATCCAGCGGCCGGCGAGGGGGCCTGCAGCCGTGAGCCATTCTGGTAGCTGCTCCGCGTCGGCGGTATCCACCGGCGGCTGTACGCGCCGCAAGTGGCAGAGCAGTGCGAGCATGTCTTCACCCAGCGCCAACCCCTGATCGATGATGCTGGTAGGGGGTGTTGCCGTCGGCAGAGCAAGTGCTGCAGGCTGTTTGGCTGTGGGCAGGCGGTCGAGGATTTCACGGGGCACCAACAGGAGCTCACCGTGCCCACCGGGCGTGGCGCCAAAAGCACGAAAAGCCAGGCCACCATACAACAATTCCTCGAGGGGCGACGCCGGCGCCTGCCAGGGGCGCTCACGCTCTAGCGCTGCCGGGCCGATGCGCCGCAGCTGTCCAAAGCGCAGCGCGAGGCTCTTGACCATGGCGCGCCCGCCCTCGCGGCGCAGCCCCTCGAGCGCTTCTTGGGCTTCGGGTGACAGGCGAGACAGTCGCCCTTCGAGAGCTCCGGGCGTCAGCATCGCGTCGCCGAGCGTCTCTGCGGCGCGTATCGGGTCGGCCTCGTCTAGCGTTACGCGCCAGCTCTCGGCAATGGCGCTGAGCACAATCAGGGGCTGTTCGGCCAGCAGACGATAGAGGTCCAGCATGGCATCAGTATAGAGCCCTGATGGCCACGCACCAAGCGCCTGCAACCGCCGAGGCGGCTTTGCGTATAGAGTGCAGTGCATCATGGGGGTGGAGATGGCCAAACAACACTCGGTATCCTTTTTCGCAGATTTGCTGCAGAGCCTCAGGATGGCCTGGCGATTGCTGTGGGATCGGCGCATGCCGCTGTGGACCAAGCTGGTGCCGTTGGGTGCGGTGTTTTATCTGCTGTGGCCCGCCGATATCTTGCTCGATCCAGTCCTGGGGTTGGGCCAGCTCGACGATCTGGCGCTGATTCTCTTGGCGGCGCACCTGTTCATCGCGCTCGCTCCCGAGCATCTCAAGCTAGAGCTCGGCGCCGACCCATCTCGGCCACAGGCTTTTGATGCCACCAGAGCATCTGTGGAGGTTGAGGGCAAAACTCGCCTGCTCGATGAGGACGGGCTCCAGCGGTGAGAGTCTCGCAGAGACTTGCCGCAAGTTGGTTCAAGGAGTACCATAGAGACACGGGCAAGATGTCGCGTTGAGCGCGGTCCTCGGAGATGGGGTAGGTGTGGCCCGAAAGCTTGCACTTGGAGACCTGTTTCTGCTCAGGCACCTTGAGGAGCGAGGCGTAAGGTTTGACCTGCGCAATTCGCTAGTTCATCCCGCCACGCCTTCGCAGGCGGCGCTCGTTGGCCTCTTGACGCGCTATCGTTTTGGCGCCGTCACCTGCATACATGATGAAGACGGCCAGGGTGGCTTTGTGCAGGTATGGCCACATGGTGGTTCTCTCTCCTGGCATCTAGCCTATATCGCCCCCTCTCTGGATGAGCGCCCTGATGCGGCGGCCATCTGGCACGGCATGCTCGGGCAACTGTTGCGGTTGGCTTCTAGCGAGGGGGCGTTGCGCGTCTTTGCGCGCTGCGTAGAAGACGCCGAGACAGAGGGTACCCTGCGGCAGCGCGGCTTTGGCCTGGTGACGAGAGAAGAGGTCTTTGTGCTCACAATGCCGCCTTCGCCAGCCCCGGCGCCGCGCGGATTGCGGCGTTTTGACGAGTCGGACCGCTGGCCATTGCGTCAGCTCTATGGTCAAGCAGTACCCTCGCTTGTGCAAAAGGCCGAAGGATTTAGCCCTCAGGAGCTGATCTCGCCGCTACAGAGCCTGGCCTCGCCTCCTGAGGACCACTATGTCTGGGTCGATCGAGGAGAGATCATCGCGCACTTTGCCGTGAGCCGAGGTCGAGCGGGCACCTGGATGGACTGTGTGGTGCGTCCAGATCGTCGTGGCGACGCCCTGCCCCAGATGCATCATATCCTATCGCAGCAGCCCTGTTCACCTGACCGCCCGCTCTATGTCTGTGTACCGGACTATGCTGTGGGGCTGGGCTGGCTGTTGCGTACGCTGGGGTTTGAGACATTTGCGCGCCAGGCGGTGATGGCGGCTCACACCGCCGCACGCGAGGCGGTAGCGCGCCAGGCGCTCATGCCAGGCCTTGAGGGGGTTGACTGCGGCGCGCCGGTGACTACAGTCAGCCAAAACTCGCTGCAGAGCCCGAGTTAGCTACTTGAGGAGATGCATGTCACTGCAGATTACCGATAACATCGATGCGTTGATTGCGGTTCTGCCGGCCGAGATCGCCAAAGCTCTCTACGAGGCCAATCGCTTTGACGATCTGCTCGAGGTGGTGCTTGACCTGGGGCGTCCATGCGAGGCGCGCTACGCTGGCGCCGAGGTGCGCCTGAGTGAGCATGAGGTGGCGCAGGACGATATCGACTATGTGGTGCAGCATATCGGCGATTTCGGCGATGACAACCGGGCCGGCATCGAGCGCACCCTGCATCGTATCTCGGCTATCCGCAACCGTCGCGGCCGCATCATCGGCCTCACTTGCCGGGTGGGGCGAGCCGTGTTCGGCACCATCGACATCATCACCGATATCATCGAATCGGGCCAGAGCGTGCTATTGCTGGGCAAACCTGGCGTTGGCAAGACGACCATGCTGCGAGAAGTGGCACGGGTGCTGGCAGAGCACAAGCGCGTGGTCATTGTTGACACCTCAAACGAGATCGGCGGTGATGGTGATATTCCGCATCCGGCCATTGGGCGCGCCCGCCGCATGCACGTGCCTACGCCGGCGTTACAGCACGCGGTGATGATTGAGGCTGTCGAGAACCATATGCCCGAGGTGATCGTCATCGACGAGATCGGCACCGAGCTCGAGGCCGCCGCTGCTCGCACCATCGCTGAACGTGGTGTGCAACTGGTGGGCACTGCCCACGGCCAGACGCTCGACAACCTGATGATGAACCCCACTTTGTGTGACCTGGTGGGAGGTATTCAGACGGTGACCCTGAGCGACGAGGAGGCGCGACGTCGCGGCACGCAGAAATCGGTGCTTGAGCGCAAGGCACCCCCCACGTTTGATGTGGTGGTTGAGATTCAGGGGTATGATACCGTCGCAGTGCGTGGCAACGTGGCTGAGGCGGTAGATATGATCTTGCGTGGCCGCACCTTGCCCGCCGAGGTGCGTGTGAGACAGGATTCTGGCGTGATTCACAAGACGCAGGAAGTGGTGCAACGGCTGCCCAGCATCGAGCGCAGCGAAGAGCTCCAAGCCGTGCGCCCCTCGTTCTCACGGCGCGAGCACGAGACGTTGCACATCTTCCCCTATGGGTTGAACCAGGATCGCATCCGCAGCGCAGCGCGGCGTTTGCGACTGTCGGTGGAGCTCGTCAATCAACTGCGCGAGGCCGATGCTCTCTTTACGCTGCGCAACTATTATCGCAAACGCCCACAGGTGATCTCTGACGCCGAGCGGCGCGGCATTCCGGTCTATGTGTTGCGTAACAACACCGAGACACAGATGGAGCGCTACCTGGTCGAGATCTTTGGGTTGGCGCAGATGCCCGATGACCAAGAGATCACCGATGCCCTGGCTCAAGCGCGCGATGCCATCTTGCGCATCCAGGCTGGCGAGCGCACTGCGGTGCAGTTGCCCTCACAGGCGGCGCATATCCGCCGCTTGCAGCACGATTTGGCCCGCCAAGCCAACCTGACGTCGCGCAGCGCCGGCGACGAGCCACAGCGTCATGTCACCATCTTTGCGAACCGCTAGGCGCCGCGCATGGGTGGGCTAGTCGCACTCGAGGGGCCAGACGGCAGTGGCAAGTCGACGCAGCTATGCCTACTACGCGAGGTGCTCGAAGGGCGCCAGCTGGATGTGGTGTGGACGCGCGAGCCGGGCGGCACCGTTATAGGTGAACAGATTCGCACCGTGCTGCACGATCTGGCCAACGACGCCATGTTGCCGATAACCGAGGCGCTGCTATACTCGGCAGCAAGGGCACAGCATGTCGCAGAGGTCATCAGGCCGGCCCTGGCTCGCGGGGCACTGGTGATTACCGATCGCTATGCGGCCTCTACTTTGGCCTATCAGGGCTATGGCCATGGTCTGGATATCGATATGCTGCGGCAGATCACTGTTTTGGTGACGGGCGGTGTGATACCCGATCTGACGATCTATCTGGACTTGCCAGCTGAGCGTGGTCTGGAGCGCAAGCTTGTCGATCGCTCTGCGGGGCAAGGCGAGTGGAACCGAATGGATCAGCAGGCGCTCGTCTTTCATCGCGCTGTTCGTGCCGGGTATCTGGAGATGGCCCAGGCTGAGACGGAGCGTTGGCTCGTTTTGGACGCAGATGATACGATGCAGGCGATCCATCAACAGATTATGGCGCGCATCGAGCCACTACTGACATAAAGGGAGACTGCCCATGGGAACCAAGCTGATTGTGGCTATTGTACACAGCGACGACGCCGACCAGCTCACAACGGCCCTGCGCGAGGGCGGCTTTTCCTCTACCAAGATCAGCACCACTGGAGGCTTTTTGCGCGAGGGCAATGCGACCATGCTGGTGGGCACTGAGGAGCAGAACGTGCCCAGGGTGCTCGAGATCATCAAGAACAACTGCCATACGCGCACCCAGTATGTGAACCCCCTGCCACCTGTGATGGAGCCGGGTGAGCTCTATATGCCCAACCCGGTTGAGGTGCAGGTGGGCGGGGCGGTCATCTTTGTCGTCGATGTGGAGCGCCTCATCCGATACTGATCGGATACGATCCTGCTAACACGACTCGCGCCCTGAAGGCATCGGTGGCGCGAGTCTGTTGACTCAGAGAGGTTGCGTGTGGAGCCAACAGAGCTGGCCGATCGAGCCATAGAGCCCTATCTAAGCCCTGCCCCCGTGCTGGCCATCATCACGGGGCCGAGTGGTGTGGGCAAAGATAGTGTTATGCATTGCATGGTGGCGCAGGGAGCTCGGTTTCATTTTGTGGTGACGGCCACCGATCGCCCCAAGCGTCCTGGCGAGGTACATGGTGAGGATTACTACTTTGTCACCACGGCCGAGTTTCAGGCAATGATCGATGGGGATGAACTGTTCGAGTATGCCTGGGTGTACAACCAATGGAAGGGCGTGCCCAAGCAGCACGCCCGCCAGGCCCTCGCCAGTGGCCACGATGTGATCATGCGCGTTGATCTCGCCGGGGCCGACACCATCCGTGCCAAGGTCCCCGGGGCGGTGACCATCTTTCTGGCGCCGCCCTCGCTGGCGGTGCTCGAGGAGCGCCTACGACAACGCCAGACTGACTCTGAAGAGGCCATAGGCGCGCGCCTGGAAAGTGCGGCGCGCGAAGTGTTGCGTGCCAGCACCTATGACTATGTGGTCATCAACCGCCAGGACGATCTGGATGGCGCCGCCCGCCATGTAATGGCTATCATGGAGGCCGAACGCCACCGCGCCAAGCGTGTCTCGATCGAATTCTAGCATATGAATGCTAACGAGGATGCCACCATGTATCCGCAGGAGTCCGCGCCTTCGCCGTTGACCGTGCGCCTGCCTGTGCCCGCCACACGCCCGCTCTGCACCTACGTGATGGTAGCCCTGTTGGTCTTGGTGTGGCTGGCTACCACGGTGGTGGGTTTGTTGGCCGGCTTTGGGCTCAATGGCTCGCAGTCAATTCCCGTGCTGGTGGCGATGGGCGCCAAGGTCAACGAGTTAATTGTGCGTGGGCAATACTGGCGACTGCTGACGGCCAACTTTTTGCACATCGGCCTGCTGCATCTGGGATTCAACACCTATGCGTTGCTGCTGTTTGGCACCGATATGGAGCGCCGTTTTGGGCATGGTCGCTTTCTGGCGCTCTATCTGCTATCGGGGCTAGGGGGCAGCGTGCTCAGTCTGGTGGGCAATGAGGCCATCTCGGCGGGGGCTTCGGGCGCCGTATTTGGGCTCTTGGGGGCAATGATCGCGTATTTCGTCACCTATCGCAGCGAGTTTGGCGGCTATGGGCAGCGGCGGCTCAGCAGTCTGCTGTTGGTGGCGGGCTATAACCTGGTGATGGGCTTTGTGATGCCGGGCATCGATAACCTGGGCCACATTGGGGGGCTGTTGGTGGGTCTGGCGCTGGGCTGGGCCTATTGCCCGCGCTATGTGGTAGAGGCCAACTATGGCGTCATGCCGCGGCTGCGCGACCGCTTTTCGCCCGTGCGGGCAGTGGCCCTTTCTCTGCTGACGCTGGTGGTGTTGGCAGTGCTGGTATCCTGGCGCATACGCGGCGGGGGATAGCGAGGTGGTGATATGACGGTGCGAGAGCCGGTAGTTGCTGGCCTGTTCTATCCAGCCGATCCGCGGAGCTGTACTCGCGAGATCGAGGCCTATCTCGGTGCAGTAGAACTCCCCGACGAACCGCTGGACTTTGTGGCTGGCATCGCGCCTCATGCCGGCTGGACCTATTCGGCCGAGACGGCGGCCCATACCCTGCTGGCGTTGGCGCAGCAAGAGCCCGATACGGTGGTGCTGTTCGGCGCTGTACACATGTGGGGGGTGCCTGGCGCCAGCATCTATGCTGAGGGCGCTTGGCGCACGCCTCTGGGCGATCTGCCGGTCGATGCTGAACTCGCCCAGGCAGTGGGTGCGGCGAGCGCTCTGGTTCGGGCAGTGCCGTCGGCGCACGCTCAGGAACATTCCATCGAAGTGCAGTTGCCCTTTGTGCGGCATCTGTTGCCCAGGGCGAGCATTCTGCCCATCGCTGTGCCGCCAATTGCCGAATCGTCCGATATCGGCCGTGCCGTAGCGCGCGCAACACAGCAGCTCGGTCGACGGGCAGTTGCCTTGGGCAGCACCGATCTGACGCACTATGGGCCTCGCTATAGCAATACCCCGGCTGGTGTTGGCGAGGAGGGGCTGCGCTGGACACACGAGAACGATCGTCGTGTGCTGTCGCGCATCGAGCAGCTCGATGCACCTGGCGTACTGAGCGAGGTGCGTGCGCACCACAACGCCTGCGGCGCTGGCGCGGTAGCCGCTGCCATCGGCTTTGCTGTCGAGCTGGGCGCCACACGTGGTATGTTGTTGCACTATACCACCAGCTACGAGGTCATGCCGCTCGATGCACCGTCTGACCTGGTGGGCTACGGTGCCATGGCGCTCGTGAGGTGATCGCCGCTGTGCCAGGCGCTGCCAAGGGGCTGCTCTTTGCACGCATCGTGGTCGACTCGAGCCTGACGGTCAGTGGTGTCGCTTTTGGGGGCGATGAGACAGGGCCTGAGGATGAGGGGTGGTTGCAGCGCTCCTTTCACTATGCCATCCCCGAGGAACTGCATGACAAGTTGCGTCCGGGCCAACTGGTCTGGGTGCCGTTTGGGGCCCGCCAGCTGCAGGG
>JAAYDS010000386.1 GCA_012729155.1 Chloroflexota bacterium
AGAGATAGCCCCGGCCCCTCGAGCGGCAGCGCCGCGAAATAGTGCCGCGTCACCAGCGTGCCCGAGCGCGACGGGTCGCTGACGGCCACCAGCACGCGCGGCGGGCCAGCGCTGGCGGGCAGCCGCCCGATGAGGGTCAGCTCGGCTGGCGCGTGCAGGGCCAGCCCGCGGGGCGTCACGGCCGCGTCAGCCGTGGCCGGCGGCGTCTGCCACAACACCACGCGCGGCAGCGCCAGCCCATCTAGCGCGGCAAAGATCGTCTCGCCGTCTTGTCGCGCCGGCCAGTAGACCCCCGCCGTGCGCCGAAAGGCGCCCAGCGCCACCATGAATTGCAGCATCGCCACAGGGTCGGCGGGCAGGTCGTCGAGGGTGAGGGTGGTGTTCCAGTAGCGGCCGGCGCGCGGCGTGCCAAAATGGTCGGGGCTGCACGACGAGGCGGCGTTGTTGATCTCGACGGTGCCCTCGCGCACCGCGGCCAGCACGCTCTCGCCGCCGCGCGCCAGATAGGCGCCATCGAGGTGCGTGCCAGCGATCGCCGTTGGCGCAGGCGTGGCCGTGGCCGGCGCCAACGTGGCGACGACCTCGCCAGCGGCGACGGCCACGGCCGGCTCATCCGTCTGCGCCGTGGGCGCGACGCAGCCACCCAACCCTGCGGTGACCGTCAGCAATAGGGTTGCCAGCAACGTCACCGTCGTCCTCGGCCCACGCCTCGCGCTCATCGCTCTCTGCCTGCCCGTTGCGCTAGGCGCGCCCCGCGGCCCAGCGCGCCAAAAAGCCGCGCACCGCGTCGATATAGGCGGCAAACTGCTCGCGGCGGATGCTGTGCCCTGCGCCAGGCACGTGCACCACCTCGAGCCCGCCGATCATCCCCTGCATCTCGCGCGCCGCCTCGGGCGTCACCATGGCGCCGCGGTCGTTGTCGGCGGTGATCAGCAGGGCGGGGCAGGCGATCTTGGGCAGCAGCGCAGGCCAGTCGACCGGCGCGGCGTCGGCGCGGTTGAGCACGTTGGGGCTGAGCCGCTTTTTCGAGTCGGCCCAGGGGCCCAGCTCGTCCTCGGGCCAGGCCGGCTGGCTGGCGCGCACCTGCTCGATGAGCGCCTCGCGGCTGGTCTGGGCAAAGCGCTCGATGTCGGCGCGCATGCGCGCCTGTCGCTCGGCCTGGTCGGGCGTGCGCGCTGCGCCCATGTTGAACATGCCGGCGTCTTCGATGAGGATGGCCCCTGGCAGCGCGGGGTAGAGCCCTGCCAGCGCCAGTGTGGTGGCGCCGCCCATCGAGTGCCCCAGCACTGCCGGCCGCTCGAGCCGCAGCGCGCGGATGGCCGCCGCCAGGTCCTCGGCCAGCGACAGGGTGCCATAGCCGCTGAGCGGCGCGTCAGAGCGGCCGTGCCCGCGGGCGTCTACCATGATGATGTCATAGTCGGCCTCGAGGGCGCGCGCCACCGGCGCCCAGCACAGGCCGTCGTCTGAATAGCCGTGCGCCAGCACCAGCGGCGGCCGCTCGCCCCCCGTGCGCGTATAGTGCAGCCGCAGGCCGTTGGCCAACACATAACCCGAGAGCCAGTCAGACATGTCGCCTCCTTGTGCAGAGCTGTTGCGGCATGGAATGC
>JAAYDS010000387.1 GCA_012729155.1 Chloroflexota bacterium
ATTGATGAGGTGGCGCGCCGTTGCGGGCTGCAGTATGCTGGTTTCAGAGGCGTGTCTGGCGAGCATCAAGGAGCAGAGCAAGATGAGCACAGCCAAAGAGATGGCCATCGGCTGGGTGAGCGAGCAGGCCGAGCTGCTACGTCGCGTGCACCTACAGGTGTGGGACTGGGCCGAGGTGGGCCTCAAAGAACTCAAGACCGGCAAGCTGCTGGCCGATATCCTGGAGGAGCATGGCTTTAGCGTCGAGCGGGGCGTGGCGGGCATGCCCTCGGCCTTTGTGGCCACCTATGGCTCGGGGGCGCCGGTGATCGGCATGATGGCCGAGCTTGACGCGCTGCCGGGCCTGTCGCAAGAGGCGCTGCCCTACCGCCAGCCGCGCGAAGAAAACGGCGCCGGCCATGGCTGTGGGCATTGCGGCTATGCCACGGCGGCACTGGGCGGCGCGCTGGCCGCCAGGGCGGCCATGGAGCAGTTCGGGCTGCCGGGCACCATCAAGTGCTTTGGCTGCCCCGCCGAAGAGACGCTGGTGGGCAAAGTGTTCATGGTGCGCGATGGCGTGTTCGGCGGCGTGGACGCCTGTCTGGGGCACCACCCTGGGCAGGCCAACAGCGCCATGATGGGCAGCGGTAATGCCATGAACAGTGTCAAGTTTGAGTTCTACGGAAAGGCCAGCCACGCCGGCGGGTCGCCCGAGCAGGGCATCAGCGCGCTCGATGCGGTGGAGCTGATGAACGTGGGCGTCAACTATATGCGCGAACACGTGGTGCAAGAGACGCGCATGCACTATGTCATCGAGGATGGCGGGCACGAGCCCAACGTGGTGCCCGCCTATGCCCGCAGCTGGTATTACGTGCGGGCGCCAACGCGCGACCTGGTGGACAAGTATTACGAGTGGGTGTTGCGCATCGCCGAGGGGGCCGACCTGATGGCCGGCACCACGCACAAGGTGCGCTTTCTCACCGGCGTGCACAACGGCCTGCCCAACCGCCCGCTGGCCGAGGCTATCGTGGCCAACATGCGGGCAATCGGCGCACCCAGCTATACCGACGACGAGTTGGCCTTTGCTGCCGAGCTGGCCACGTCGATTCCCCGCGAGCAAAAGCTGACGGGCCTGCGACGCAGCCTGCTGCCCGATGCCATGGCGCTGGCCGATGTCGACATCGACACGCGCATCTATGACCCCTATGGCGAGGAGCGCAAGGGCGGCGGTGGCTCGAGCGACGTGGCAGACGTGGCCTGGAACACGCCTACCATGCAGTTCAGCACGGCGGCCTTTATCGTGGGGGCGCCGGGGCACAGCTGGCAGAACACGGCCTCAAGCGGCAGCAGCATCGGCGTCAAGTCGTCGCTGTTTGCCTCGCAGGTGATGGCGGCGACGGTGCTCGACCTGCTGACAGAGCCCGAGCTGTTGGCCGCCGCGCGCCAGGACTGGCAGGCGCGCATGCAGGGCCTGACCTACAAGTGCCCGTTGCCGCCCGATCTGGAGCCGCCGCTCGATCAGTTGGACTAGGCACGCAAGGCCGGCCGCCGGGCCGAAGGAGCGGGGAGATGGAGATCGAGGCGAGACGCAGGCGTTGGGCGCTGGTGCTGGCCATCATGGGCACGGTGCTGGTGTGGCTGCCCATTGTGGCACCGTTGGTGCTGGGCCTGGGCATGTGGATCGGCCGGGGGCGGCTGCTGGTGGATTACCTGATGCCGGGCGAGCTGTTCGCGCTGATCCTGGCCGGGGGGCTACTGCTGCTGACGGCGGCGCTGGTGCAACGGCAGAGGCAGTTGGTGGTGACCCTGCTGCTGGGCGGCGCGGTGGCGCTGTTGGTGGGCTCGCAGGGGATT
Organism: Chloroflexota bacterium; assembly: GCA_012729155.1. Lineage (GTDB taxonomy): Bacteria > Chloroflexota > Anaerolineae > UBA1429 > UBA1429 > JAAYDS01. Next base: position 1,834 of record JAAYDS010000387.1, read on the forward strand.
GCGGTGGCCACCGGGTTGGCCTCGGGGCGCAACGAGGCGACGGGCTGGCGACTGGTGGCCGTGATGGTGCCCTATGCGCTCTTTGTGGCCGCGGCGGTGGGGCTGGGGGTGCTGGGCATCCGGATGGTTGGCGAGCTGCGCGACCGGCAGGCCAGCACCTAGAGGCCTGCGCCAACAACTGCCAACATCAAGGCTGACGGCGGCGCCCTTGCGCCCGCCGGAGCGTAGGGATATATCGTAGGCAGAACCCGGCGCCATTCACCCGGGGCAAGAGCGATGCGCCCGCGCCACGTCGGCATCCTGCTGGTCTCTAGCGCCACGCTGCTGTTCGAGCTAACGCTCATGCGGCTCTATGCGCTGGCGCAGGGGCACCACTATGCCTTTATGAGCGTCAGCGTGGCCCTGTTAGGCAACGCGCTGAGCGGCACCGTTGCCGCGCTCTTTTCGCGGCGAACACTGCGCGCGCTCGACGGCTGGGCCACGCCGCTGCTGCCCCTCGCCCTGCTGGGCGCCTATCTGGTGCTGGCACACCTGCCCTTTGACGCCTACCTCCTGGCGTGGGAACCTCGACAGCTCGTGCGGTTGCTGCAGAATTGGCTGACGTTGACGCTGCCCTTTGCACTGAGCGGGTATCTGCTGCTGCGGGCTATCGGCGCCGAGGGTGAGCACGGGCATATGGCCTATGGAGCCAACCTCGCCGGGTCGGCGGCGGGCGGCGTGCTGTTGCTGGCGCTGCTGCCACTGGTGGG
>JAAYDS010000388.1 GCA_012729155.1 Chloroflexota bacterium
ACCCGCACGGTCGGGCTGATGTTACCGTCGACGCCGCTGCATCACCTCATTACGCGCGACGTCGGCCGGCCGTTGGTGATGACCAGCGGCAACCTGGCAGAAGAGCCCATCGTGAAGGATAACGACGAGGCGGTAAGGCGTCTGGGCAAGTTGGCCGACGTCATCTTGTTGCACGATCGCGACATCCACAGTCGCTATGACGACTCCGTCGTGCAGGCAACTGGCCTACCCCAGGCGCCTGTCCAGACGGTCCGGCGCGCCCGCAGCCTGGCTCCCTATCCAGTCAGTCTGCCCTTTGATGTCCCGCCGCTCCTGGCAGTAGGGCCGCTGCTCAAGAATACGTTCTGCCTCGCGCGCGGCCAGCATGCCTTTGTCAGCCAGCATATAGGCGATCTCGAAGACCTGCAGAGCCTGGCGCACTATGAGGAGACGCTCGCTCTCTATGAGCGACTCTTCCGGCTGGAGCCTGCCCACATCGTGCGCGATCTCCATCCTGACTATCTTTCGAGCCGGCTGGCGGAGCGCTATGCTGCCGAGCGAGGTCTTGCCAAGCCTCTGGCCGTGCAGCACCATCGGGCCCACATCGCAGCTGTGCTGGCTGACAACGGGTGGCCGCTCGATGATGGCCCCATCGTCGGGGTGGCGATGGATGGCACCGGTCTGGGCGACGACGGCGCCATCTGGGGCGGCGAGTGGTTTGTGGGCGACTATGCCCGCCTCGAGCGCCGCGCCCACTTGGATTATCTACCCTTGCCCGGGGGTGCTGCTGCGATCAAGCAACCCTGGCGCACTGCAGCTAGCTACCTGTGGGCGCTGGGTCTCGAGAGCGAGATGGCCTCTGGCTTGGCTGGCGACGCAGAGCTGACGCTGTTGCATGCACAGCTCGAGAGGGGCATCCAGGCACCACAGACGTCATCGATGGGCAGGCTGTTTGATGCCGTCAGCGCTTTGCTCGGCGTGGCGCGCGTCGTCAGCTATGAGGCGCAGGCAGCCATCGAGCTTGAGCAGCTGGCGGCCAATCCGCAAGACGATGCGGGCTGCTACCCGTTCGACGTTGAGCGGGGTGTCGCAGATAAGGTGCTGCTCGATGGTCTGCTGGAGGGTGTGTTGAACGATGCCCTAGCAGGCGTGCCGAGGCAGATCATCGCTTTGCGTTTCCACCGTTCTGTGGCTAACATGGTAACTCAGGTTGCGTCGGCATTGGCGCGCGAGGCTGGTGCCGATAGTGTTGCGCTGAGTGGCGGCGTCATGCAGAACGTACTGCTTTTGCGGCTGGCGGTGCCAGCGCTTGAGCGCGCCAGCCTACGGGTTCTGCTGCACCGTGAGGTGCCCTGCAACGACGGCGGCGTGTCGCTGGGGCAGGCGGCGCTGGCAGGCGTGCGGCTACGCTAGAAGGGATGTGCGATCATGTGTCTGGCAATACCAGTGCGCATCAAGGCGATCGATAACGAGGGAATGGCGACGGTTGAGCTTTCGAGCGTTGAGCGCAAGGTAAGCCTTGTGATGACGCCCGAGGCCCGCGTAGGGGATTATGTGCTGGTTCACACGGGCTTTGCGCTGAACGTGCTCGATGAGCAAGAGGCCAGGGCAACGCTGGCCCTGTTCGATGAGCTTGAAGCATTCGAGGCGCAGTATCGGGCAGAAAGCGAAGCGTGAGGTACATCGACGAGTTCCGCGATCCAGCCACGGCTGCTCGCCTGGTCGATCGTATCAAGCGGTTGGCCCGTGGACGGCGCCTGCGGCTGATGGAGTTTTGCGGCGGACACACCCATGCCATCGGGCGCTATGGCCTGGGTCGACTGTTGGCCCCAGAGGTGGATCTGCTGTCGGGGCCAGGCTGCCCGGTATGCGTCACTTCAGCCACCGATCTTGACTAT
>JAAYDS010000060.1 GCA_012729155.1 Chloroflexota bacterium
ATGCTTTTGCCCCACGGTGTCAGTAGGTGTAAGATGTCGGCCGCAATTACCTAGAAGGGGTACCATAATGTCCAGACTCGACATGTTCTTCCATCCTGATGGCGTGGCCATCATTGGCGCTTCGACCAACCCATCCAAGATCGGCTACCAAATCCTTAGCAACCTCCGCCGGAGCGGCTACCAGGGGGGCATCTACCCCATCAACCCTGGCGCCGACGAGATCCTTGGGCTCAAGGCGTACGCATCGATCTTGGAAGTACCGGGGAACGTCGACCAGGCAGTGATCGTAATCCCCTCCAAGGCCGTCCCCAACGTTCTCGAAGAGTGCGGCCAAAAGGGCGTTCGCGGCGCTGTCGTTATCACGGCCGGCTTTCGCGAAGCCGGGGCCGATGGGCGAGCGCTAGAAGAGCAGGCTCTCGAGATCGCGGCCAAGTATGATATGCGCATGGTGGGCCCCAACTGCCTTGGCCTGATGGATATGTGGACCCCAGTCGATACCTCGTTTGCGCCCGCCATGACCTCAGCTGGTTATATCGCCTTTACCTCGCAGTCAGGCGCCCTGGGAACCGCAGTGCTCGACTATGCCCTCGAGAACAATATCGGCCTCTCGCGCTTTGTCAGCCTGGGCAACAAAGCTGACGTGGACGAGGCGGCCCTCTATGAGGATTGCATGGACGACCCGCGCACCAAGGTGCTCATCTCGTACATCGAGGGCGTCAAGGACGGTAGCGACTTTATGAAAAAGGCCGCCAAGGTGGCCCGCGTCAAGCCGATCATTGCGGTAAAATCTGGGCGCACCGCCTCGGGCTCGAAGGCAGTGTCTTCGCATACGGGCAGCCTGGCTGGCTCTGACGCCGCCTATGACGCCGCCTTTTTGCAGTCGGGCATCATCCGCGCCAACTCGGTGCAAGAGATGTTCGACTTTTCTACAGCCTTTGCCTACCAGCCCTTGCTCAAGGGTAACCGCATTTGCGTGGTGACCAATGCGGGTGGCCCGGGCGTTATGGCCACCGACGCCCTCGAGGCGCAGCAACTATTGCTGGCCGAGTTGCTGCCCGAGACGGAAGAGGCCCTGGCGAAAGGGCTCCCGGCGGCTGCCAGCACGCACAACCCCGTAGATGTGCTGGGTGACGCCCCGGCCGATCGCTACCGCGCCGCCATTCGAGAGGTACTCAAAGACCCGAATGTTGACGGTGTGCTGGTCATCCTTACGCCACAGTCTAACACCGAGGTGCTCGAGTCGGCGCAGGCATTGGTGGACGAGACCAACGGCGCCGACAAGCCGGTGCTGGCCTGCTGGATGGGTGGGCGTGTGATCAGCCGCGCAGTTGACATGCTCAGCCGCAGCAGCATTCCTTGCTACCCCTTCCCCGAGCGTGCCATCGCCGCTATGGGGGCCATGTACCGCTATGGCAACTGGCGTCAGCGCCCCGAATCGAACGTGGAGGCCTTTGACGTCGACAAGACCGCCGTGGCCAACCTCTTTGCTCGCATTCGCGCAGAGGGCCGCAACACCATCGGCGACTCTGAGGCGCAAGACATCCTCAAGGCATACGGCATCACCATCCCGCGCTCCAAGGTGGCCGCCACGCCCGATGAGGCGGTGGCCTATTGCCACGAGATCGGCTATCCGGTGGTGATGAAGATCGCCTCGCCAGACATCCTGCACAAATCGGATGTGGGCGGCATCATCGTCAACGTCCGTTCTGATGAGCAGGTGCGTTCCTCATTCGATACGCTGATCGAGCGGGCCAAGACCCATGTGCCCGATGCGACCATCTGGGGCGCCCAGATCCAGGAGATGGTGACCGACGCGCGCGAGATCATCATCGGCATGAACCGTGACCCACAGTTCGGGCCGCTAGTGATGTTTGGCCTGGGCGGCATCTATGTCGAGGTGCTCAAAGACGTCACCTTCCGTGTGGCGCCCATGACACGCTCTCAGGCCAAAGACATGGTGGCGGCTATCCGCACCAACCGCCTGCTCACGGGCGTGCGTGGCCAGCCGCCTTCAGACCTGGACGCTATCGTCGACACCATCTTGCGCATCAGCCAGCTGGTGACTGACTTTCCCGAGATCGCCGAGCTGGACATCAACCCGCTGTTGGTGCGTTCGGCCGGCCAGGGCGCCGTCGCAGTTGACATGCGCCTGATCCTCAGCTAGGATCACTGCACCGTGGCCTGCGCCACATTGTGATAGTCGAGGAGCCTCTCATCCGAGAGGCTCTTTTAGAGTCAGTTATACCGCAGATGCTCGAGAGAGGAGTCCGATCATGACGATCATTACAGGTGTCATCGGGCGCGAAGTGCTGGATTCGCGCGGCAACCCTACAGTTGAGGTCGAAGTCGAGTTGATCTCAGGCGCGACAGGCCGCGCCATCGTGCCCTCAGGTGCCTCGACCGGCGAATATGAGGCCGTCGAGCTACGCGACGGCGACAAAAAGCGCTACGGCGGCAAGGGCGTGCTCACGGCCGTTGAGAACGTCAACGACGCGCTCAGTGGTGAGCTCGAGGGGATGGACGCTCTGGATCAGATCGCCATCGATAACCTGATGCGTGAGCTAGACGGCACACCCAACAAGGGCAAGCTCGGCGCCAATGCCATCCTCGGCGTCTCGATGGCCGTCGCCAAGGCAGCGGCCAACGCGCTCGGGTTGCCACTGTATCGCTACCTGGGCGGTGTCAACGCGCATGTGCTGCCCGTGCCCATGATGAACATTCTGAACGGTGGCAAGCACGCCGAGAACTCGACCGATCTGCAAGAGTTCATGGTGATGCCGGTGGGTGCGCCCTCTTTCCGTGAGTGTGTCCGCTGGAGCGCCGAGATCTATCAGGCCCTCAAGAAGGTGCTTCACGACAAGGGGCTCAACACCAATGTCGGCGATGAGGGCGGCTTTGCGCCGTCGTTGGGCTCGAATGCCATGGCCATCGAGGTGATTCTGCAGGCCATCGAGCACGCCGGCCTGCGCCCTGGAGAGGACGTGTTTATCGCCCTCGATCCGGCGTCGAGCGAGCTCTATCAGGATGGCAAATACCACCTGGTCCGCGAGGGTCGCGTGCTTTCGTCTGACGAGATGGTCGAGTTCTACGCCGAGTGGGTCGACAAGTACCCCATCATCTCCATCGAAGATGGTCTCGACCAAAACGATTGGGACGGTTGGAAAAAGCTCGTGGCACGCATCGGCGACCGCGTACAGCTGGTGGGTGATGATCTGCTGGTGACCAATGTACTCAAGGTACAGCGCGCCATCGATGAAGAGGCCGCCAACGCCCTGTTGTGCAAAGTCAACCAGATCGGCACTCTGACAGAGGCCATCGATGCCGTCACCATGGCGCATCGCGCCGGCTGGGCCAGCATCGTGTCGCATCGCTCGGGCGAGAGCGAAGACGCCACCATCGCCGACATCGTGGTGGGTCTGAACACCGGCCAGATCAAGACAGGCGCGCCCTGCCGCAGCGACCGTGTTGCCAAGTACAATCAACTTCTTCGCATCGAAGAGGAGCTGGGCAGCACGGCCGAGTACCCCGGTATGAAGGCCTTCCGCGTCCGACGCTAGGCCAGCAACCCAACAGCTACAGGGGCCCGATGGCCGTCAAGTTGACGGCCATCGGGCCCCTGCCTATAATCTAGCAGTCAATTCGGGACGTGCTCCGCATCCTGCGATGCAATCTTGAGCAAGAAGGGGGGATACGCGTGGCGCGTGTCTACATTGACCAGGGAGAGTCCTTCGAGGGCGCTCTCAAGCGCTTCAAGAAGGCCGTCCAAGAGGACAGGATTCTCTCTGAGGTCCGCCGTCGTCGTTACTTTGAAAAGCCAAGCCAGCTCCGAAAGCGCGAAAAGGCCGCCAAACGGCGCAAGAGCAGACGGACCACGATGAAGGACTTGCAGCGCAAGTACTAAGCCTGTAAAGGAGTGGCATGAGCCTGGCTGACCGGCTGCTGGCCGACCTGAGAGACGCGATGCGCCAACACGATACGGTCGTGCGTGAGACCTTGCGCATGGCGCGCTCTGCTATCCAGTACGCCGAGATCGAGCTAAAGCGAACAGCCACCGACCAAGAGGTGATGGACATCCTGGCGCGAGAGATCAAGCGCCGCAAAGAGGCCATCGACCTCTACCGACAGGGCAAGCGCGAGGACCTGGTTGCCGCCGAAGAGGCGCAGCTCCAGGTCCTCGAACGTTATCTGCCCCAACAGTTGTCTCGCGATGAGATCGCCGTAGAACTCGGCGCCATCGTCACCGAGCTTGGCCTCACCTCGGTATCTCAACTCGGCCAGTTGATGCGCGTTGCCATGCCTCGCCTCAAGGGGCGGGCCGATGGCTCTCTGGTCAATCAGGTCGCGCGCGAGATACTGAGCTAGTGTCTCGGGGAGAGCAACGGCTCTCGCCCGGGTAGCCACATCCGAGCACCATTGTATGGCCACCCCCGCCACTGCCGACACACAGCATACGCCCGGCCAGCTACGCCCCACATTGCGACTGATCTTGCTGTCGGTCGCGCTCTGGGCTGTTTGGGCTGCCGCCACACTATGGCTCCTTTCGCCCGAGACGCTGGATAAACAGGTGGGTGATGCGGCGCCTTTTGATGTACAGGCGCCCCGCGAATTCACTTACGAGAGCGTCTATGAAACTGAGATCGCCCGCAGGGCAGCCGCAGCGGCCATTAGCGATATCTATACCGCCCCCGACCCAGAGGTGCACCGCGCTCAAGAGCGCACCCTGAGGCAGATTACCCGCTACATCACCATGCTGCGTAACGACACGTTCATTCGTCCCGAGCGCCGCATCGAGATGCTGCTCGAGATCCCCCAACTCGAACTGGATCGTCAACAGGCCAACTCCCTCGGGGGCGTAAATCCGCTCGGTGAGACAGAGTGGCATGCCGTGCAACAAGAGGCTCTGCGCCTGCTCGAGATCGGCCTGCGCCAGCCGTTGCGCGAGGCCAACCTCGCCGATGCGCGCCGCTCGCTCGAGCTACTGACCTCGACGGGCCTGCCCGAGCAACATTCGACCCTGGCTGTGCAACTGGCCGAGCAGTTGCTGCGCCCCAACAGCTACCTGGATGAGCAGGCCACCGAGACTGCCCGCCAGGCGGCGCGCGACGCGGTATCTCCGGTAATGGTTCGTATCCGCCAGGGAGAGACCATCATCCGGCAGGGTGCTGCCATCACGCCGCTGGCCTACGAAAAACTGGAGAAACTGGGCTATCTAGACCGCTCGCTCGACTGGCGCAGTGTCAGCAGGGCCTGCATCCTTTCGGCCATTCTGACCGCGGTGTTGGCTGCCTACATCTGGCGGGTGCGCACAGCAATACTGCCACACCCAAGACGATTGCTGCTGCTCTATCTGGCCATCATGGGCCTCGCCATCACGGCGCCCTGGCTGATCCCCGGGCATACGCTATTGCCCTTTGTCTATCCAGCGGCTGCGGTGGTTATGCTCGTGACGCTCTTTCTGGGGATCGACCTGGCGGCGCTGGTGGCCGTGACGGCTACCGCCATTGTTGGTCTGTCTTCAGACGGCTCCATGCAGCTGGCCGTCTATACGCTGGCGGGCAGTATCGTGAGTGCGCTGGTCATCTGGAAGACTGAGCAACTGGGGCGCTTTGTGCGCGCCGGCATCGTTCTGGTAATCGTCAACCTGGCGGTGATCGCCGGTTTCCGCGTCAACGATCCTGCCATCAATGCCCGCGGCCTGCTAGAACTGGGCGGCGCTGGCATCATACATGGCCTACTCTCGACGAGCCTGGCCTTTATCGGCTATTCGTTCACTGGGCGTCTCTTTGGCATCACCACCGCCTACCAGCTGCTCGAGCTGGCCCGCCCCACTCACCCGCTCTTTCGCCAATTGCTGACCAAGGCCCCGGGAACCTATCACCATTCGATCATCGTCAGCAATATGTCGGAGCGTGCCGCTGAGGCCATCGGTGCCGATGCGTTGCTCACGCGCGTGGGCTCTTACTACCATGACATCGGCAAGATCACGAGGCCCTACTATTTCGTCGAGAACCAGACCGACATCGAGAACCCACATGACAAGCTAGACCCACGCACGAGCGCAGATATCATCACCTCGCACACCGTCGAGGGGTTGGCGCTCGGTCGCAAATTCGGCCTGCCCGAGCGCGTACTCGATTTTATGACCGAACACCACGGCACCACTCTGGTCACGTATTTTTACCGACGTGCCACGCAGTCCGAGGATGAAGAGGTGGATGAGAACGACTTTCGCTACAGCGGGCCACGCCCCCACTCGCGCGAGACGGCGATCGTGATGCTCGCCGACAGCATCGAGGCCTGGACGCGCGCCTCTCGCCCGGCTTCGGCGGCCGAGTTGGAGCGTGGCATTCGTCAGATCATCAGTAACCGACTGGTCAGCGGCCAGCTCAATGACTGCGACCTGACCCTGAGAGACCTGGACCGTATCCGTGAAGCATTTGTCAGCGTTCTACAAGGCGTCTACCATCCACGCATCCAGTATCCTATGGCGACGTCGCGCGCCAACGACCGCGGGAGCCGATGAACAGCAGAGCGGAGGTCGCACGGCGTATGGGCCGCGCTAGCAAGCAACCGCTGCATGAGAGCTTTCGCCATGCGGCAGAGGGGCTATTCTACGTGTTGCGCGAAGAGCGCAATGCACGTCTGCATGTCCTCTCGGCCATTGCGGTGCTGCTCGTAAGTGCCTGGTTGGGTTTGTCAGTCATCGAGTGGGCGCTGATCATCGCCTGCATCGCCCTCGTTTTTGTCGGTGAGATGCTCAATACCGTGGTCGAGCTCACGATCGACCTGATGATGCCCGAGATCAACCCGCTGGCCAAGCACGCCAAAGACGTGGCCGCGGGCGCCATTCTAATCGCTTCGCTGACCGCGGCTGTTACGGGGCTCTTGGTGCTGGGCCCAAAGGTGTGGCTGCTCCTGAGCCCCCTATTGAGGTGGAGATGAGGCAGACGATCGATCTCATCGCCTATTGGCGTGTGCTCAAATCAAGGGCCTGGTTGATCCTGCTATCGCTGCTGGCCTTTGGCGTCAGCTATTTGCTGGTGCGGCCGACGCCGCCCAGTGGTTACAGCGCGCACATGCGCTTTGTCGTCGGCGTTGCACCTGAAGAACAGCCAGTTGGTACCTACACCTACGACCGTTACTACACCTGGCTCACCGCCGAGTATCTGCTCGACGATCTATCAGAAGTCGTCAAGAGCCAGCGTTTTGCTGAGGATGTGGGCGCGGCGGCTGGCCTGCCGCTGCCGCCGCATGTCATCAAGGGGGCCACTTCGGCCGGCAAGCTCCATCGCATCCTGGACGTCTCTATCTCGTGGGGCGACTTGGCCGAGATTCAGAAAATCGCCGATGCTGCCGTCACGGTGCTCACCACGCGGGGCGGTGAATACTTTGCACAACTCGGCACCGAGGATGCGGTGATCACCCTGATCGATCCGCCGGCAGTGGCGCCCATCGGTTCGTCGCTGCGGCAACGCCTCGACCTGCCTCTGCGGTTGGCGTTGGCGCTGCTCGTGGGCATTGCGCTGGCATTTCTTGCCGACCATATCGACCCCACCGTTAGGCACCGTGCCGACGCGTTGGCGCTTGGCCTGCCCCTGATCGGGCAGATACCGGCAAAGCACAGCTGGTGGCGCTGGCTGCCACTGCACCGGCGCTTGCCCTGAGAGGCTCGCTCGTCGGTCAGCATTGCGAGGAAGGTTATCGTGCAACTCAAGGAATATCTCCAGATCATCGGCAAGCGGGCATGGATCGTGGCCCTGGTCACTGTGGTGGCCATGGGGCTGGCAATGCTCGTCAGCAAGCTACAGACACCCGAGTATCGCAGCACCGTCTATCTGAACGTCATTCCAGCGCGGCTCGACAATAGCCTGCAGATCACCACCAAGGCGCTGATGCGCAACTATGCCAGCAACATCCGCTCGCGAGATACGGCCACGACTGTGATCAACCGACTGCAGCTCGACCTCACCGCCGAGCAGATGGCCGAGAAGATCTCAGTCCGCCCGATCGAAGAGGATTTTATGATCCAGATCGATGCCGACGATGAGGACCCGTTCATCGCGCGCGACATCGCCCAGACAACGGCCGAGGTGTTTGTCGAGGACATCAAGGTGTACATGCTCGATCAGGACAAGCGCGACCGCGTCGAGGTCAACATCCGTGACTATGCGATCCCAGGCGGATTACACAAGCCCAAGTGGAAGATCAATGTTCTGGCCGGAGGCGTGCTCGGTGTGCTTGCGGGCACCGTGCTGACGTTCGTACTCAAGTGGCTCGAAGCAGAGATCGTGCAGACGGCCGATGACGTTGAAGCTCACCTCGGCATCGGCGTGCTGGGGGCCATCCCGACGAGCGCAGCCAGCTCTCGGCGCCGTGGCCGCGCCAGCGCTCAAACCAGCCAACTGTAGGAGGAACCTACCATGGCCAATGACCTGGCCCTGATCACTCTGCAAGAGCCGCTTTCGCCGCAAAGCGAGGCATACCGCACGCTGCGCATCAACCTGCAATATGCATCACTCGACGAGGCGCTGGATACGCTCCTGGTCACATCGGTGGGGCCCGACGAGGGCAAGACCACCTCTCTCGCCAACCTGGCCGTCACCCTGGCCCAGGCCGAGCAGCGTGTCATTGTGGTCGATTGCGACCTGCGCCGGCCGCAAGTGCATCAACTCTTTGGCCTTCCCAATGATCGAGGGTTGACCACCGCCATTCTCGACGAGCAGGCTCTGCAGGCGCCCTCGCTACAACACACAGGCATCGAAAACCTACGCGTTCTCACCAGCGGCCCGCTGCCTCAACGTCCAGCTGACTTGCTCGGCTCGCGACGCATGGCCACGCTGATCGAGACCCTCAAAGAACAGGCAGATATGGTGCTGTTCGACGCGCCTCCGGTCATGTCGGCCACCGACGCCGCGATGTTGGCCACCCAGGTCGATGCAGTGCTGCTCGTAGTGAGTGCGGGGCAGACGCGCCGCGAAGATAGCCTTCTGGCCATCGAGCGCCTGCAAAAGGTCAAGGCGCGCATCATAGGCGCCCTGCTGCAGAATGCTCCTGCGATCAAGGCGTCAGGCTACTGACCCTTCTTGACAAACTGTGGAAAACCAGCGGC
>JAAYDS010000389.1 GCA_012729155.1 Chloroflexota bacterium
GCTGGCTGACGGGCTGGCGCAGTTGGGCGGGCTGGTCGCCTTGCCGGGAGATCCGCGCGTCAGCGCCAATGCCTATCATCTGCTCAAAATGCGCTATGACCCCGAATCGTTTGGCGGGCGTTCGGCCGCCGAGTTCGCTGCGGCAGCGCACGCCGAGGGAGTGCCCTTTACCCGAGGCTACCCTGCTCCGTTTGGACGCGAGCCAATGATTCGTCGTGAGATCGCGCGCATCTGCCAGCGCCTCAACCTGCCGCTACCGGACGATGGCGACTGGCCCCATTGTCAACAGGCGTGCGATAATGGTCTGTGGCTGCTACACAGCGTGCTGCTCGCTAGCGCGGCCGACATGCAGGATATCCTTGCCGTCGTCGACAAGATCAAGCAAGCCTGGAGCAACTGAGAGGTACACCCATGTCGCAGACAGCCTGTCGCTTGACCAAGCCGATCACCCGTACCGTGACGCTGGACTATTGGCTGCATCTGCCTGATGGCTATGATCAGGGCGGCGAGTGGCCCTTGATCCTGTTCTTGCACGGCGCGGGCGAGCGCGGCAACGATCTCGAGTCTTTGAAGAGGAACCCTCTGCCCGCCATGCTTGACGATCCTGGAATCAGCATGCCCTTTATTGTGGTCTCACCCCAGTGCCCTCCGAACGGCTGGTGGTCGACGATGACCGAGGAGCTGCTGGTGCTGCTCGACGATGTGGAATCGCGCTATCGCGTCGATCGGGAGAGCGTCTATGTCACTGGCTTGAGCATGGGTGGCTTTGGCACGTGGGCGCTGGCAATCGCACATCCCGAGAGGTTCGCGGCGATCGCGCCCATCTGCGGCGGTTATCATGGGCCCGCGTGGTTTGTGAACGCACTGCGCGAGGTGCCCGTGTGGGCCTTTCACGGCGCTCGTGATCCTGTAGTACCGCTAGAAATGACCGAGCATCTGGTTAGCCTGCTACGCGAGGCGGGGGGCAAAGTGCGGCTTACTGTCTATCCAGAACTGGAACACGATTCGTGGACGGTGACCTACCACAACCCGGAACTGTATACATGGCTCTTGAGCCACCGCAACTCGCGTCGTTGAGCGTGCGACTCGCTAGTCGACCGCTTCATGGCCGCAGCGCGGACAGAACCTGGCCCCAGAGCGCAACGGAGCTCCGCAGTGAGCACAAAAGGTGGACGGGATCGCCGGCTTGACGGCCTGTCCACAATGCGGACAAAAGGCTACATCTTGCGTGTGAGGGTGACCACAGTGCGGGCAGACTGCCAGCCCAGCTTGAGTCAGGCGCTGTGCCTGAGCCTCGGCCTCGATCTTTTGCAGCTCGCGCTTTTGCTCTTGTAACAGCGTCTCCAGGTCGATGATCCGCTCGCACAGCGGCGCGAGTTCGGGCGAGTTGAGTGCGCTCGCGCGCTGTAGCGCCACCGCCTGCACGCCCACGTCTGTGAGCATCTCACCGATCTGTCGCTCGATGCGCTGGAGCTCATCCTGCAGACGACGGACGGCACGCCTCCGGTCAGCTTCGGCCATGCGTCGACGCAGACTCTCGATAGTACCTCGCACACCACCCTCGCTGTTCAGCGAGGTGACCAGCGCCTCAGCTTTGTCTTTGAACGACGATAAGAGATCCGCCATCTTGCCCTGCTCCCTCCCGCTGACCTAGCACTCTCCATACGTCGTCAGCAGGCTCAGGTAGCGCAGGACTGGCTCAGGAGGGCCAGGCCTGCTTGCCGCCATCTACGCGCAGAACCTGGCCGGTGATGTACGACGCGCCACTGGATGCCAGAAAAGCCACGGTATCTGCCACCTCGCGGGGCCAGCCATAGCGCTCCAGAGTGCCATCGTCAACCATCATCCGTTCCTCGATCTCTCGGCTGTGCAGAAAACGCGGCGTCACCGTATCGCCAGGGGCCACCACATTGACGCGCACATTAAAGGGGCGCAACTGCACGGCCAGGCAGCGCGAGTACTCGTGCACAGCCGCCTTGGCGGTAGCATAGATGGCCGAGCCTGGCAACCCTGTGAGCCCCGCAATACTGCCGATATTCACGATAGCACCGCGGCGGCGCGCCATCATGCCAGGGGCCACCGCACGGCAACACAAGATGCAGGTCATCAGGTTACGGTCGAGAACGGTACGCAGGTCTTGGAGCGAGATATGCACCGCATCGTTGGCCTCAGGTTTGCCCGCCATCGGGGCCGAGGTGCCCTGGGCACCCACATCGCCGCCGGCGCAATTCACCAGAACGTCTAGCGCACCGACACTGTGCTCGATAGCCTCGACCAGCCCAGCAACGGTGTCTTCATCGGTGAGGTCACCAGCCACCGCCAGCACGCGGCTACCATGCCGCTGTGAGATCTCGTCGGCCACCGCCTGCAGCGAGGCGGCCTCGCCAAAGGCAGTGCCTGACGAGGGTGATGTGCCGTGGACGACCACGGTGGCGCCCAGCGCTGCCAGATGATCGGCGATGACGCGACCGATGCCACGCGACGAACCCGTCACCCAGGCGATCTGCCCCTTAAAGCCAGGCTCACAATCCGTCATGGTTTCACTCCCAGTTCCACGCAGGTCTCCCGGGTCGCCAGATGTGGCCCCCGAACGCCTTCGATGTTCAGATCGGCCACCAGCTGGCCGGCCTGCGTCAGTCGCTCGATCAGCCGCTCCCACTCCCACGAGTCCCAGTCAAACAGGCGCTTGAGTGCCGACTCGGACTGCGCAACCGTGTTGTTGAGGTGCTTGAGGAGCAGCGTCGTCATCGCCTCATCGCTCGAGATCAGCCTCGCCTGCTCAGAGACCTGAGGGAACGCCCGCAGAAAGAGGTCATACACATAGGCATAGCCCCAGCGGTTGGCGTCTGAAATACCCGTCTTGGCGATCTTGATCTGCACCTGCAGCTCGGTGATGGCATTTTCAAAGCGTCGCGCATTCGCTCCGCCCCCCTGCAACCCCGCTTCCTGTCGCAGCCGACTGGTGGACATCGGGCCATGATCGAGAAGCGCCTGATAAATGTTGCGGGCCTCGATCGTGAGCAAGCCGTCCTCATATTGCTGTTGATAGTCGTCAAGATCGCCATAGTTGGGCGAAAGGGCATAAAAGTACGGCAGCAACTGCAGAGAGACGAGCATGGGCTTTTTGCGGAGCAGCTTGCCGTAGAACACCTCGCCACGCGAGGGCAGCGAATCCTTCCAACTCCAGGTGCGGCCCAGGTCGGCATCGTTGTGGTTGCGCGGCACAGGACGGTCTTGGCCACAGATGGCGCCCCACAGTGTCGGCATCTCTGCGCCGCGCTCACCAAAGAGGTAAGCAAAGCCCACCTCATCGACGAATGCCAGGGCTGCGGCCTCGCTCGTCACCCGGCGTTGCGGCGTGCGGTGGTAGCGGTACGTACGCAAGGCACTGACCGCCTGGTGAGAGACGATCATCCCTCGCCGCCTCGCGGTGCCCTGCGCTCCAGCCCAGTCGTCAGGCTCAGCAGGTGAGCAAGGATGGGCGACTCGCCCCAACCCAGCAGCCTTGCGGCTTGGTCTGGCGTGACCAGGCGCCGTTGGACGATCTCGTGGCGCGGGGCGAAGGGGTCGAGCACGACTCGCGCCCAGAAGCGCGCCTGATAATACACAGGCAGCGCCTGCCCATCGGCCTCCTCGTGGATGCGCTGGCAACCCAGGTAAGCCATTGCACCGACCCTGGCGCAGGCCTCTTCGCGCACCTCACGACACAGGGTATCCTCGAGCGCCTCGCCAGGCTCCAGGTGGCCACCAGGCAATGCCCAATGCTGGCCATCGCCTGAGACCAGCAGCAAATGCCCTGCCTCGTCAAAGCAGAGGCCACTGCACTGTCGCACAAGGGCGATTTCTGGTCGCCAGGGTGCGGGGCACCATACCGCCAGCACCGTGCGACCAGCGTAAATGAAGCGGTCCTGGATGGGTTGGGCCGAACTCACTGCTGGTCCCCCAACTGCTGCCGCAGGGCGGCGCTCAGAGCAGGCACGATCTGGAATAGGTCGCCCACCACGCCAAAGTGGGCAATGTCGAATATCGGCGCAGTGGGATCGCTGTTGATGGCGACGATGACGCGCGAGGTGGACATTCCCGCACGATGCTGAATGGCGCCCGAGATGCCGCAGGCGATGTACAGCTCGGGGCGCACAGTACGGCCCGTCTGCCCCACCTGATGAGCATAGCTCACCCAGCCGGCATCCACCGCTGCGCGCGAGGCGCCTACGGCACCCCCCAACAGCGCTGCGAGCTCGGCCAATAGCGCAAAACCCTCGGCACTGCCCACACCCTTGCCGCCGGCAACGATGACGCGAGCCTGGCCGAGGTTCTCGTCGCTGCGGCTGGGCACAAAGGCCAGCACCTCGGTGGCCAGCTCGCCCACTGGCGGCATAGCGACGCGTTCGATCGTGGGCACCCGATCGCCTTGCACAGGAGCAGGCTCAAACACGCGGGGGCGCACTGTGGCCATTTGTGGGCGCCTGGTGGGCGTCACAATGGTGGCCATGATGTTGCCGCCGTAGGCCGGCCGTGTCTGCACCAGACAGCCGTTCTCAGGATCGATGCTCAGCTCGGTACAATCCGCCGTGAGGCCGGTGCGCAGGTCGGCCGCCAGCGAGCCGGCCAGGTCGCGCCCGCGTGTGGTGGCCCCAAAGAGCATGATCTCGGGGCGTTGCGCGGTCACGAGCGTCAACAGCACGCGGGCGTAGACGTCGGTCTGAAAGGCTGCCAATGCGGGGTCATCGACGAGCAGAACCCGATCGGCGCCGCGCCGCCCCGCAGACAGCGCGAGGTCTTGGCAACGGCTGCCCAACACACAGGCAACCAGCTCGACGCGGCGAGCATCGGCCAGCTCTCGCCCTTTGCCAAGCATCTCCCACGACACCTCGGCAGCGCCGCCATGCTGTGTCTCGATCCAGACCCATACACCGCTGGCGGTATCGGCAGAGAGAGATGCATCTTGCGCGGCGGGGAGTGACAATGCAACGACTGGACACACATCGAGGCAGGCAGAGCAGGCGACGCACAGGTCGTTCACCACGGCAAGACCATCGACCAGTGCAAGTGCCCCGTAGAGACAGGCATCGACGCAGGCGCCACAGCCAATACACAGTTCACGATCGATCTTGAGCCTGGCCATAGCTACACCAACTGCTCGGCCGTCAGCGCGGCGAGGAGACCCTCTGCGACCTTTTGCGGCGTCGCGGCCGTGATCCACTGTACCTGTCCCTGGCGGGCCGTGGGCGAAAAGACGCGCACCACCCGCGTGGGCGAGCCATCGAGTCCTACCAGGCGCGGGTCTGCCCCGGTGATCTCGGGGCCCCAGGTGGGTACGACCGCACGATGGGCTCGACGCATGCCCCGCAGCGTGGCGGTCCGCGGCAGATTGGCGTCCTTGAGCACCGTCATCACAGCCGGCAGCTGTGCCGCCAAGGTCTGGCGCCCATCCTCAAGCAGACGCTCGACCACGATGCGGCGTGCCATCAGGTCGAGCTCACACACACGAGAGACATACGTCACTTGCGGCCAGCCGAGCTGGCGAGCGATACCGGGGCCCACCTGGCCAGTATCGCCATCCTGCGCCTGGCGCCCGCAGACGATCAGGTCAACTTCGCCCATGTAGCGCACGGCACAGGCAAGAGCATAGGCAGTGGCCCAGGTGTCGGAACCAGCATAGGCAGGGCTACTCAACAGCACAGCATCATCACAGCCCATAGCGATAGCGTCTTGCAGTTCGCGCTGGGCCGCCGATGGCCCCATAGTCATGGCGGTTACGGTGCCGCCGTGTTGCTCGCGCAGCCGTAGCGCCGCTTCGATCGCGAAAAGATCGAATGGATTGATAGTCGTAGCCACACCGGCCCGCACCATGGTCTTGGTCTGTGGATCAAAGCGGACATCCATGGTGTCTGGCACTGACTTGCACATGACAACGATACGCATCTCGCTCACCATGCTGGGCTGCGGCGAGTATACCACACCGTCAGACGACCACCAACGGCACGAGCGGTAGACGAGACGGCCAGCCCGGCAACAACCCGTTGACACTGTCGCTCGAGGGTAGCATAATGAACCGGGGGGAGATCCCTAAGAATGGAGAGAACCGAAATGCGACGTAATCTGGTACTGATGATTGTGATTGCTTTGCTGACGGCCCTGATGACAGGGTGCAGCCCTGCCAAGGTCGCTGAAAAGATCACCGAGGCCGGTGAGTCATCAGCGGCTCTGGTCGAGCAGGAAGAGCAGCCGGTTGCAGAGGCTGAGGACGCAGCCCCCGAAAAAGTGGACGAAGAGGTAGAGGAGCCACAAGCCGAAGCTGAGCCGACCTCGGAAGATGAGACCGATGAGGACGAGCTGGTCATTCGTGACCTAGACGAACTTGACCTTACGAGCTACCGCTCGGAATGGGCTATCGAGACGCTTGAAGAGGGCGTGCAAGAGTCATTCACAATGCTGATCGAGTACTCGGCCGAGGGGCCCGCGATGCGAACCCTCATCGGCGCGAGCGACGCTGATGACGCCATGGAGGTCATCCGCATCGGCGATACCACCTACATGCGGTCAGGCGGGGAATGGATGTCCATGGAGTCTTCGGAGACTGACCCAATCGACGCCACAGTAGGGACTTTTCACTGGGCCGACCCACAACAGACGATCGGTGAGGACTGCGACCGCAAAGGGACCGAGAGTGTCGACGGACACAAGACCGTCCACTATCGCTGCGAAACCAACGCCATTCAAAAGTGGGTGGCGGCCGACGAGGACGTCAAGCTCGACGAAGCCTATGCTGACTATTATGTGTCTCAAGAACTGGGCCTCGTGGTCAAGTCGTCCATCTTTTGGAGTGGTGATAGAGCCGGTGACCCGATCTCGTACCAGCTGGACACGCTGGTGACGAGCATCAATGAGCCCGTCAGCATCACTGCGCCCGAGGGGGTTGCCGCGCCAGGCGTGCCCGAAGACATCGCAATTCCTCTCGACGCAGAGGACAAGTCATCGTTCGGCACGATGGTCTCGTTCAGGGTCAACCATCCGGTTGGCGATGTGATAACCTGGTACGAGGAGCAGATGCCAGCCAACGACTGGGAGCTCGACGCTGACGCGAGCATGAGTATGGAGGACATGGCCTCACAGTCATGGGTCAAGGAAGGTCGAACCGCCACGGTCATCATCTCGGCAGATGATGATGCGACCTCCGTGGTCATCACTGTAGAGGGCGAATAGCTGAACGGACTCTTGACGGACTGCGGGCGCATGCGATGCGCCCGCAGTCTCTCTACACCGCTGCGGTGAGGTGAAGCATGAGCGAACAGTATGCCTTGCGAGCAGTTCCTGGATACTCGGCTTCGCGGCCCGGCATCCAGGTGGGTACGCAGTTACGGCATGATGCCAGCGAAGAAGAGATCCTGATGCGACTGCAGCTCGGGGTCGAATGGGTGATGACCGATCTGCCACGCGAGGCGGAACACTCGGCTGCGGCCTACCGTGAGGTGGTGCAGCGCTTTGCCACATATGGGCTACAGGTCTACCGCCTCGCCAACCATAACGTCCACAACATGCCAGCAGTCACGCTGAACCTGCCAGAGCGCGACGCCAAGATCGCCGAGTACATCGGCTACCTGCACAACCTCGCCGAGGCAGGTATTTTTTACGCCACCTATGCGCATATGGCTAATGGCATCTGGTCGACGGAGCGTGAAGAGATCCGGGGCGGCGCTCGTTCGCGCGCGTTTCGCCTGGAGCGCGCCAACGAAGGCCACTGGGTGGGCGAGGTGTTTCGAACGCCCCTCAGCCACGGTCGTGAGTACACAGCCGTCGAGCTGTGGGACAACTATGTCTACTTTATCGAGCGCGTGGCGCCGGTGGCCGAATCACTGGGCATCCGCATCGGCATTCACCCCGACGACCCCCCTGTCTACACCTTGGCGGGCATACCCCGACCGATTTTCGGCACCTTTGACGGCTACCGGCAAGCGATTGAGCTGGCCGACAGCCCCAACATCGGCCTGTGTCTATGTGTTGGCTGTTGGCTCGAAGGTGGACCCGCGATGGGCCGCGATGTGATCGAGACGATCCAGCACTTTGGCGGCCTGAGCAAGCTGTTCAAGGTGCACCTGCGTAACGTCACGGCGCCCATGCCCGACGGCTTTGTCGAGACCTATCTCGACGATGGCTATATGAGGATGGCAAAAGTCGTCAAGGCGCTCTACGAAATTGGCTTTGACGGCGCGGTGATCTCCGACCACCTGCCCGACATGGCTGGCGGGCGCTCCGCCGCAGAAGCCTTCTCGTTGGGCTACATCAGGGGTCTGGTAGACGCGCTAGCGTAAGTGCGCATTATTGCCGATTGACGCCGCCAAACCATTGACGCCCGCGGCTCAGGTTGCTATAATAAGTTGTTTGTTAGCGCGCGGGCAGAGTGTGTCTAGCGGCCTGTCAGTGAAGCTGGGTCGTGTGGGCGTTGGTAGCCAGGCAGGCGCGTTCAGCTTCGGTTGAAATGTCAACGCTACGCTGCAGGTTTCGCTGTAAAATGCTTGACATAGTGCGCCTGACGTGATATACTGGCTTTGCACCTGAGGAGAGTGTGTTTCGCCCGATCCAGAGGGGCTGGGTCGACGTAGTATTATGCTCACCTCTTGTGTAGAGACCACAGCCCGCCAAGGACGTTCGGCTTGGCGGTTTTTCTTTGTCAATCGGCGGCGTTAGCCGCATACAGGTGGAGTGACGATGGCAGTTGATATTAACGAAAAGATCGAGGCGATTATTCCGCCTCTCATGGCCAAGGCAGAAGCCAAGGGATTCCTGACGATTGATGATATCATGGAGGCTCTGCCCGAGGCCGAGGAGAGCATGGAGCAGCTCGAAGACTTGTTCATCTACCTGAGCGACAATGGCGTTCAGGTGGTGGACGACGATGACGAGCCAGAAGAGGCCGAGATGCAGGCCGAGGCTGAGGAAAAGCCCAAGGCCAAGGAGGCAGCTCCTGAGGTCCCGCTCTCAGAGATCGCCTCAGATGACACCATCAGCCTCTATCTCAAAGAGATGGCGCGCGTGCCGCTGTTGACGGCCGAGGAAGAGGTGTCGCTGTCGCGTGAGTACGAGCAGGGCCGCATGGCCCAGCAGCGCCTCAAGAGCGATCCCTCGCTCACTGAGGACGAGCGTGATGATCTCTACAAGGTCTATCAGCGTGGCGAGGGCGCTCGGGCGCACATCATCCGCGCCAACACACGTCTCGTTGTGAGCATTGCCAAGCGCTATCTGGGCCAGGGCGTGCCCTTTCTCGACCTCATTCAGGAGGGGAACCTGGGCCTGATCAAGGCGGTGGAAAAGTTCGACTACCATCGAGGCCACCGGTTCAGCACCTATGCCACTTGGTGGATTCGCCAGGCCATCACACGCGCACTCGCCGACCAGGGTCGCGTGATTCGTCTGCCCGTGCACCTGAGCGACCGCATCCGCAAGGTATATCAGGTGGCTCAGCAGCTCGAGCAGGACTGGGGCCGACAGCCCACGCCTGAAGAGATCGCCGAGGAGCTCGCTCTGCCCCCACAGAAGGTGCAGTGGATGCTTAAGGTTTCGCAGCGGCCGCTCTCGCTGGAGAAACCGGTAGGCGAAGAAGAAGACAGCGAGCTGGGCAGCTTTATCCCCGATGAGGAAGCGCCTACGCCCTCTGATACGGCGTATCACCGGTTGCTGCAAGACAAGCTCGGCGAGGTGCTCACTACCCTTTCGCCGCGTGAGGCTCGCATCCTCAAATTGCGATTTGGACTGCATGACGGCCGCAGCTACACCCTCGAAGAGGTGGGCAAAAAGTTCGGCCTCACCCGTGAGCGCATCCGTCAGATCGAGCACGAAGCGCTGGATCGCCTGCGGCACCCTAGCCGCAGCAGGCAGTTGCGCGACTATATGGCCTAGGTTGGCGAGTGGTTGCGGCCGTGGCATGCACATGCTATACTGGCCGCGCTGTGAGTAGAGCTGACAGGGGCGTCTTCTCTGCGGCAACAACAATGTTGCAGAGAGGCGCCCCTACTTGTTTGTCAGAGTGAGACTAAAACGGACCGGAGGTTAACCATGCCAGCGGCGATCGTCATCGGCGCCCAGTGGGGCGATGAGGGCAAGGGCAAGATCACAGACCACCTCGCTGAGCGGGCGCATATGGTGGTGCGCTACCAGGGCGGCAACAACGCCGGTCACACGGTGATGGTTGGAGACACGGTGCTCAAGCTGCATCAGATTCCCTCTGGTATTACGCGGCCCGAGGTCGCGGTCGTTCTGGGGCATGGCATGGTGATCAACCCCCCTGCCCTTATCGAAGAGCTCGACACGGTGCGAAGCCTCGGGGTTATGTCTGATAACATCCATATCAGCAGCAGCGCGCACCTGGTGATGCCCTATCATATTCTGCTTGACGGCCTAGAAGAAGAACTGCGCGGCGCAGCGGCTCTGGGGACGACGCGTCGCGGCATCGGCCCCGCCTACGCCGACAAATACGCACGCACCGGTATCCGCGTCCAAGACCTGGTGGACCCAGCGCGCTTTCGCGAGCGAGTCTCACAAGCGCTAAAGCGCGTCAACCTTGAGCTTACCCGTGTCTTTGATCATGACCCCATGACGGTCGAGAGCATCGCAGAACAGTATCTGCCCACCGGCGAGCGACTCGCTCGTTATGTCACTGACACTGATCATCTGGTGCAAGAGGCGCTCGACCAGGGCAAGCGTCTGGTGCTCGAAGGCGCACAGGCCACCATGCTCGATATCGACTATGGCACCTACCCGTACGTGACCTCTTCCTCACCCACCGCCGGCGGCGCCTGTCAGGGTTCGGGCGTCAGTCCGATGCAAGTCAGCCATGTGCTGGGCATCGTCAAGGCCTATACCTCGCGCGTGGGTGCGGGGCCGTTCCCCACAGAGCTGCTTGACGCCACAGGCGATTGGCTGGTAGAACAGGGCCATGAGTACGGCACGTCTACCGGTCGCCGACGCCGTTGCGGCTGGATCGACACGGTGGCGCTACGTTATGCCGCGCGCGTCAACGGTTTTTCGGGGCTGGCCATCACCCGCCTCGACGTACTCACCGGACTAGATCAAGTTCTCATCTGTTCGGCCTACCGGCTGCCAGACGGCTCACTGACCCGTGACTATCCCGCCGATGCCGATGTGCTGGCTCACGTCGAGCCGATCTACATCAGCATGCCAGGTTGGAGCGAGCCGATCAGCCATCTACGCTCGGTACAAGACCTGCCAGAGGCGGCCTGGGCTTACTGTCAGCGCGTCTCGGAGCTCATCAACACGCCCATCGATCTGATCTCGGTAGGCGCGGAGCGCGACGAGCTGGTTGTCATCAAGTGGCCGCTCTAGGGCTGCGCAGTTTGCGGTTCTGCCAGAGGTAACCTGCGGAGGTTGTGATGCCCATGAACAACGTCGAGATCGTCGAGGCGCTCACTTTCGATGATGTGTTGCTGGTTCCTGGCCGCTCGGAGGTCCTGCCCGCACAGGTAGATCTGCGGACCCAACTCGGGCCCAACATCCACCTGAACGTGCCGCTCCTGTCGGCGGCCATGGACACAGTCACTGAAGCACGTATGGCCATCGCCATCGCTCGCGAAGGCGGAATCGGCATCATCCACCGCAACTGCTCCATCGAAGAGCAGGCCGCAGAGGTCGACAAGGTCAAACGCTCAGAGTCTGGCATGATCGTCGATCCAATCACCTTGCCGCCCACAGCCACGCTGGCTGAGGCCAAGGAGATCATGGCACACTACCACATCTCGGGCGTTCCCATCACCGAGGGGCAGCGGTTGGTTGGAATCCTGACCAACCGAGACATCCGCTTTGCGCGTGACGACTCACGTCCCGTCACCGAGCTGATGACATCGGACGGGCTTGTGACAGCACCGTTAGGTACCACCCTCGATCAGGCGCTCGAAATCCTGGCTGAGCACCGCATAGAGAAGCTGCC
>JAAYDS010000390.1 GCA_012729155.1 Chloroflexota bacterium
GATGCGGTGTATGCCAACGTCTATGGGGCGTTCACCTACAACATCCGCCGCGAGCATGTGATGCAATTCGCCGGCTCGCAGGGCTCGCTAGACCTGGGCGAGGGCGGTATCACCGTACATGGTGGCCGCGAGCCGGGGCTCTATGGGCTGCCGGGGTCAAAGTTCGAGACGGGGCCGCGCCGCGCCCATGACGAGATGCCCTATCTGCAGGGCGTGCACCTGACGCTGCCCGAGCACCACGTCTACTCTGATATCATGCACCTGGTCGACTGCATCCGCAACGACAAGCAGCCGGTGGTGACGGCCGAGCACGCCCGCCACGTGATCGAGATCATCGAGGCGGGCTATCGCTCGTCAGAGACGGGCCAGGCCATCGACCTGACCACCACGTTCTAGTTGCGCATCACCGCAGACGGCGCCGCTGGTGTGGCCTGGCCCTGGGTGGGCAGGGCGGCCAGGGCGCCGTCGATGCGCTCGACGATGGCGGCGATGACGCGCGGGTCGTCGTTCCAGGCGCCCAGGTTGAGCAGGCGCACGTCGGCGGGCACCCTGGCCCTGGCCACGAGGGCGGGCACGTCGTACTGCGAGTGCAGCGAATCGGCGCTGATGGCCGCTGAGAAGTAGAGCACATGCCGCGCGCCGGCCGCCACAAAGCGCTCGATCAGCGCCGCGGGGCGGGGCTGCTTGAATTCCATCCAGGCGATGCCCAGCAGCTCGCGC
Organism: Chloroflexota bacterium; assembly: GCA_012729155.1. Lineage (GTDB taxonomy): Bacteria > Chloroflexota > Anaerolineae > UBA1429 > UBA1429 > JAAYDS01. The sequence continues at coordinate 721 of JAAYDS010000390.1, forward strand.
CGGTAGCCATCGGCCACAAAGAGCTCGAGCACCTGCTCTCGAAAGGCGATCTCTTGCTCGGTCTCGGTGGGCCATTCACGGTCCCAGTCGTCGGGCTGGCCGTGGCCCACCAGCAAGATGGCGGTCTGATCGCGGGGCACGTCGCCGCGGTAGGCGTTGGCGCGCGCCACGAACATGCTGCGCAAGAGGGCTGAATCCCACAGGGGGCCGGTGTAGGCGAGCGGCACGGCGTGGGGCACTGGCACTGAGCGGATCTGATGCTCGCCCTCGGCGGTGTGGTTCGACATGGTGAGGAACACCTCGGCCACCACCACGCGGCTGGCGCCCTCGTTGAGGGCCTGGATGAGGGCTGCATCGGGGCGCGGGTTGTCGTCGAGGAATGAGAGGTAAAAGCGCGTGCTGGCGTCGCCGCGCTCACGATAGGCGCGCTGGACGGCGGCCAGCATCTGCTGGTGGATGGCGCGATGGTTGCTGCGGCCCACCATGAGATAGTGGTCGCGCAGGCGCTTGATAAAGATGGGCCTCGCCACCAGCGGCACAAAGGCGATGCCCTGCTCGTCAAACTCGCGGAACTGGTTGATCCAGCCGATGGGGTCGTACAACTCGGGCTCGCCGTGGGTAAAGTAGACGACGGCCGCATGGCCTGCGCCGGGGTCGTCTGCGGCGCGCGTGAGGGCGGGCAGAGGGCGAGGGTCGTCGCGGCCCAACACCAGGCGCGCCATGGCGAGATAGCCGGCCGCAAAGGCGAGCAGAGCGACGACTACGCCCAGCCAGCGTACCCACGGCAGGCCTGGGGCCAGTGCCTGTGCGCCGGGCCCCAGGATGGCGGCGGCGCCAAATGTGGC
>JAAYDS010000391.1 GCA_012729155.1 Chloroflexota bacterium
CTTGCGCCATGATGGCCCCCACCACGGCCTGATACTGCTCGGGGTGGGCCGACTTTTTCATGAGGACGATGAACTCGGACATGGCTCCCCCTGGGCGCACGGGGCTATCGACGATCGCGTCGCGGGCAGAGTGCCCTGCCGTGCACTCTGCATAGAGCGTAGCAGGAGACTCTTAGCAAAGGCTCAAGAGACTCTTATGAAAGTCTCAAGGCGGCCGGGCGCCTATGCAGGGGGGCCGGGCATGGTCAAGGGCTCGAGCGCGGCCAGCTCGTTGAGGGGGATGTGGCAAAAGATGCCGTGACCGCCGTCGGTCTCGCGCCAGGGGGGCAACTCTCGCTGGCACAGGGCGCCCAGGCTGCGCGGGCAGCGCGTATGAAACGGGCAGCCCTGCGGACGGGTGGCCGGCAGCTCGCCGCTCAAGCGAATGCGCCTCGTCTTGATGGTGGGGTCTGGCGCGGGAATGGCAGACATGAGGGCCTCGGTGTAAGGGTGGTAGGGCGGGCCAAAGACCTGCTCTACAGGCCCCATCTCCATGATCATGCCGAGGTAGAGCACCATGACACGATGAGAGATGTGGCGGATGGCGCTCATATCATGCGAGATGAACAGGTACGAGACCTCTTCGTCTGCCTGCAGGTCGTTGAGCAGGTTGAGGATCTCGGCGCGCACCGAGACGTCTAGAGCCGAAGTGACCTCATCGGCCAGCACCACGTCGGGGTAGCCGGCCAGGGCACGGGCCACGGCCACACGCTGCTTTTCGCCGCCGCTCAGTTCGGCGGGGCGCCGCGCCAGATAGTGCTCGCCCAGGCCCACACGGCCGAGCAGGTCGGCCACGCGTTGGCGACGCTCGGCAGGGGTGCTATCACGATCGAGCACCTTCACGGCGCGCCGCATGATGGCGCCCACAGTGTGCCGTGGGTTTAGCGAAAGATCGGGGTTCTGAAAGACCATCTGTAGGCGGTGCAGTATCTGCTGGGAGCGTTTGCGGACCACCGGCGCGAGGGCGTCGTCGCCCATGACGAGTTCGCCCGCCGAGGGCCGCACCAGGCCGGCGATGCAGTTCAACAGTGTCGACTTGCCGCAGCCGCTCTCTCCTACAATGCCCAGCGTCTCGCCTTTGGCGAGCGTAAAGGAGACGTCTTCGACAGCCGAGACGGGCCGACGAACGACGGGGCCAAAGAAGATGTGCTTGCGCGCCCGACGACCAAAGGCCTTGCTCAACCCGCGCCCCTGCAGTACGGGGCGGTCGTCGCTGGGGCCATTGTTGGATTGGCGAGCCAGGCGATCGAGTGGCCAGCCCTCTTCGCAGACCTGCTCGGCCCGCAGGCAGCGCGCCAGGTGCCCCTCTTCGCCTATGGGCCGCAGACTGGGGCGCTCTTGCCGGCAGCGCGGCTCTACAAAGGGGCAGCGTTCGGCAAAGAGACAGCCGATGGGCTGAGCAGAGGGAGAGGGTACACTGCCGGGGATGGTGCGTAGCCGTCGGTTGGCGCTCTGGCGGTCGATGCGCGGGATGCAGGCCATCAGGCCGGCGGTGTAGGGAGCGGCCGGTGCTGCAAAGATCTCGTCAACTGCGCCCATCTCGACCAGTTCGCCAGCATACATAACGCCGATGCGGTCGGCGATCTGCGCTATGACGGCCAGGTTGTGGGTGATAAAGAGAATGCCGGCATTAACCTCTTGCTGCAGCTCTTGCACCAGGTCGAGGATGCGCGCCTCGGTGGTCACGTCGAGCCCCGTGGTAGGCTCGTCAAGGATCAGCAGGTCGGGGTTGGCGGCCAGGGCCATGGCGATCACGGCGCGTTGCTGTTGACCGCCGCTGAGTTGATGTGGATAGCGTGTCGCAGTGGCCTCTGGTGCAGGGATGCGCACCTGGCGCAACAGTTCCAGGGTGCGCTGGCGGACGCCATCGGGGGCCAAGTCGGGGCGCCGCATGACGGCCTCGTCGATCTGATCGCCGATGGTGTAGCTAGGGTTGAGGGTGGCCTGTGGGTCTTGATAGACCGTGGCTACACGCCGCCCCCAGACCTCGCGCAAGGCCTCGCGAGAGGCGCCGAGCATCTCGATGGCGCCCTCGTCGGCGCCATCGGAGCCGCGCAGCACGATGCTGCCGGTCAGCTCTTGGGCGGCAGGGGCATCGCCCACCAGCACGCTGGCGAGGGTAGACTTGCCACAGCCCGATTCTCCGACGATACCGATGGTCTCGCCCACGTGAATGTCGAAAGATACGTCGCGCAGCGCCTGCACGCCGCCAGGGTAGCGCAACGAGAGATGACGGATCTGAACCTGGACAGGCTGGGTGTGATTCATAGGCTCCCTTCTAGTCTGTGTGGGTGTGGGCTGGCAGGTCAACGAGGCGTTCGCGCAGGCCGTCAGATACCAGGCTGATGGCGATGACGAGCAACGAGATGGCAACCACGGGTACAATGGCCATCCAGGGGGCCACCTGGATGTAATCGCGAGCGCGGCTGACCATCAGGCCCCAGTCGGGCTCGGGCTCTTGGACGCCCAGGCCCAGAAAGCCGAACGAGGCGGTGAGCAAGATGGCATAGCTGGTGCGCACCGAGGCTTCGACGACGATGGGGCTCCAGATGTTGGGCAATATCTCGCGAAAGAGTATGTAGGCCGTCGATTCTCCGCGCAGACGCGCAGCCTGCACAAACTCGACGTTTCTGATGGCCAGCACGGCACTGCGCACCACGCGCGCCACCGTGGGGGTATACACAATGCCGATGCCCAGCACGATGGATAGCCGCGAGGCGCCCAGGCGGGCCAGCAGCAACAGCGCCAACAGAATCGATGGCAGCGCCAGCAGGGCGTCGACGAGGCGCATGATGATCTCGTCGAGCCAGCCGCCCGCATAGCCGCTGATGAGGCCCACGAGCGTGCCACCCACCACGCCCAGCATGGCCGCCACCACCGAGGTGACCAGCAC
>JAAYDS010000392.1 GCA_012729155.1 Chloroflexota bacterium
CAGCACGTTTGTGTTGATCATCGACGAGATCAACCGCGCCAACCTGTCGCGGGTGCTGGGCGAGCTGATGTACCTGCTCGAGTATCGCGACCAGCAGGTGCGCCTGGCGGTGAGCGGCGATTCGTTCAGCATCCCGGCTAACGTGCGCCTGATCGGCACCATGAACACCGCCGACCGCTCCATCGCCCTCGTGGATCATGCCTTGCGACGCCGCTTTGCCTTTGTCCGACTGCAACCCGAGTGGGGCATCGTTGAGCGGTTCTTTGCGGCCCACGAGCTGGCTGGCGTCGACCTGACCAAGCTGAAGGAGATTGTTGAGCGCCTCAATGGCGAGATCGAACCAGACTATCGCGTCGGCATCACCTTCTTCCTGCGCGACCGCCTCGGCGAGCAGCTCGAGAGCATCTGGCGCTTGGAGATCGAGCCCTATCTAGAAGAGTACTTTTTCGACCGTCCCGACAGGGTGGATGCATTTCGCTGGGCCAACATCCGCGACAAAGTTCTGAGCGGCTGACCCGGCATGAGGACGTGGATTGTCAAGGAGTACGAGACCTTCCAGATGCCGGCCAACGCCTGGCCAGAGGAGGCGGTGCGGCGCTTTGTCCGGCTCCATGGCAAGCGCTTTGACGTGCAGGCGCCTACGCTGTTCAACGGGCACCAATGGCAGATCAAACCCGAGGGCTATGTAGGACGCGTGCCGCTCAGCGACGAGTTCTGCTTGGTGATTGAACCCAAGGTGGGCATCCGCTCACTGTTTCGCATGCTCGAGTACGCCTACGACCTGGGCTGCTTCTACGATCAGGAGGTGCCAGTCGGAGCGATCGACACGCTGCTGCAATCGCTGGCCATCGTGCTGGCCGAGCGGGTCACGGCGCGCGCTCGCCGCGGGCTGTATCGGGCCTACGAGCCGCGCCACGAGGCGCTGCCGTTGGTGCGCGAGCGCATCGATCTGGCCGGGCAGGCTCGCCGCCCCTGGCAGGTCGCGGTGCCCTGCCACTATCAGGAGCACACCGACGATGTTCTGGAGAACCAGGCGCTGGCCTGTGCCCTGCGGCTCATCCTGCGAAGTGGCATCTGCGATGAGAGAGCGCAGCCCAGGGTGCGACGCAGCTATCAGGCGGTTCACGCCCTGCTGCCCGAGCGCAGCCTCGCCGGCGCCGACCTGGCCGGCATCGCGCTCAACCGCCTCAACGCCGATTATCAGCCCATGCTGGCGCTCTGTCGCTTTTTCCTCGATCACCTAGGCGCCGAGCATCTGGCTGGCGAGCGCGACATGCTGCCCTTTCTGATCGACATGCCCGCGTTGTTCGAGCGGTTTGTGGGGCGCTGGCTAAAGCAGCACCTGCATGACGGCTGGCAGGTGCGAGAGCAAGAGACGTTGGATATCGCCAGATACGACGATGGTACAGCCCTACGTTTTCGTGCCGACGTGGTGATCCGGCGCGCTGGCTGCTCACGGCCCTGGTGCGTGCTCGATACCAAGTACAAGGCCGCTGACAAGATCGTCGAAAGCGACCTGCATCAAGTGGTCTCGTACGCCAAGGCGTACGGTGCCGGGCAGGCCGTGCTGGTCTATCCGGAGCCACCGCCGTTGGCGCAGGCCACCGTGGGCAGCGTCACGGTGCGTTTCCTCACTTTTGACCTCGCTCAGGAAATCGAGAGCGTGGGCGAGACGTTCAAGCGCGCCCTGCTCGGGCAACAGATGGTTGACAGCGGCGTTGCTGGGTAGGCTCAAACAGGCACGAGGAGGCCAGGCGTGCGCTGGCATGACCAAGGGTGCAACAGTGCAAGGGTGCAAGCGCTGTGGTACGCCCGACCTGCACCCTTGAGCCCGCATCATCCCAGCCGTCGGCAGCCGCGCCGCAGCCAGCGGTTGAGCGGGTGCTCATCGTGTCGGCTGTTTTGCGAGCTCTCGTACACCAGACCATGGCACAACCGACAACGAAAGTGTAGCGCCCAGTAAGGCATATAGAGCTTGGTGACCCGCCGACCGCACTCCGGACAGCGAAACCACCAGCGCAGCCC
>JAAYDS010000393.1 GCA_012729155.1 Chloroflexota bacterium
CCCTCGAACTGGCCGTCCTGGAAATTGCGAGTAGGCAACGCACCAACTTCGTTCAGATCTACCAGGCCGCCGTTCGTGCCGGTGTCGTGCAGTCCAAAGGCATCTTGCTTCCAGTTGCGCACCATCCAGCGAGAAAGCTCCTTGAAGGCCGCCTCGTCGGCGATGGGCACCTTGGGTTCGCCGCGAGCCACCACGGCTTTGAGATTCTTGGAACCCATCACTGCGCCGGTGCCCGTGCGACCTGCTGCGTGCCGAAGGTCGTTGATAATGCAGGCATAGCGCACCAGCTTCTCGCCGCCAGGGCCGATCATGGCCAAGCGCACGCGCCTGTCGTCCAGCTCACCCTGTACTGTCGTCTGGCAATCGAGCGTGGTCATGCCCCACAGATGCTCGGCCGACCGAATCTCAACTTTGCCGTCGTGAATCCACAGATAGACTGGCTTGGGGGCCCTGCCTCTGATGACGATGGCGTCAAAGCCAGCCTGCTTGAGTTCGGCACCAAAATAGCCGCCGACGTCGGCCTCGCCATAGCCACCGCTCAGCGGTGACTTGCACCCCACGGCACTGCGCCCGGCGCCTGCGATGGGCAGGCCCGTGATGGCACCGGTGGCAAAGATCAGCAGATTGTCTGGCCCCAAGGGATCGGCTTTAGGGTCCATCTCGGCCAACAGATAGTGCGCAATGAATCCGTTACCGCCCATGTAACGCCGGTAAAAAGCTGCGTCCTTCTCCTCCACAGAGGAGACACCCCGAGTCAGATCTACCTTGAGGATCTTGCCCGCAAACCCAGGTATCATATCGCGCTCCCCCTATCATTGATCGACTGTGCGGCAAATCAAGCCGTATCGCTCAGGGTGCTGAGCACCGGTGGCGTAACTCATCTTCTCAGAACAGCCCCGCCCTGTCAAACGCGGTTGGCTAGGGGCACTCGTCCAGAACTCGCATGACACGACTGAGCCGATCGGCGGTATGAACGGGGCGCCCATAGTGGTCGTAGAGTTGAGCCAACGTGACGTCATCGAGGGTGCGGCCCCCATCGGCATCGAACATGGATCGCGGCAAGACGATGCAGTCGCCTGTCCGCTCGGGCGCCAGTTGCGCTATCACATCTTGTGCGGTGATGAGCCCTGATACCGTCACACTCTCTCCGAAGAAGCGATTAACTATGGGCTCGAGATGCAGCCTGGTCCCAATTGCCGAGGCCAGTTCGTCTACGAGAGGCGCCAGCACAGGTGCGATGGCCGTGCCGCACACCAGCGTCGCGCTCGACACGGCAATATGGCGCCGACCGAGACGCATCCGCGTCTGCGCCCAATCGTCCAGCAGCTCGCGCACCAGGCCTACACCGTTATCGCGTTGCTCGGGGGCATCGTAGAACAGAGCAGGCGGAATGGGCTCCCGCGCCAAAAGATAGAGCTCATCGGCCGGGTAGAGCCAGGTGGTGTCAATGGTCGAAGATAGACCACCCCGTACGCGCATAGCCATGGATAGCACGGCACGCGCCTCATCGGCCGTGAGGGTGCGACCCGCGCCGTGGTGAAAGCGCGTCAGGCCCACAGGCACCAGGGCGAGGCTCTGCAGCGTGGGCCAGAGCGCTGCGCAATCGTTGATGGTCCGCTCGAGATGCGCACCATCGTTGAGCCCAGGGACAATGACCACCTGCCCATGCACCTCGACCCCAAGAGTGCCAAGCCGGTGAATCTGTGCGACGATATCTGGCGCCTGGGCATTGCCCAGACAGGCTCGGCGCGCAACCGGATCGGTAGCGTGGATAGACACAAACAGCGGGCTGAGATGCTGCTCAGCGATGCGCGCCCAATCATCCTCATCAAGGTTCGTGAGGGTGACGAAGCTACCGCTAAGGAATGACAGACGATAATCATCGTCGCGAACGTATAGACTGGCGCGCAAACCCCGCGGCATCTGGGCCACAAAGCAAAAGGGACAGCGATTGTCGCACTGCCTCAGGTCGTCAAAGAGCACCGAATCAAAGGTGAGCCCCAACGTCTCGTCATAATCGCGCTCGACCTGGATGCGATGTACCTGACCGTCGCGCTCAATGTCAAGCCACAGCTCCTCATCGGCACCATAGAAGCGATAGTCGATGACGTCACGCAACAAGTGGCCATTGATCGCCAGCAGTCGATCGCCGGGCTCCAGACCGATCTCGTCGCCGATGCTCCCAGGATCGACAGCGGTAATCACGTTCCCTCTCTGTGACGTCATCGGCAGCCGCGCTTTTCGGCGATGACGCCCAACACAGCAGTCACCACGTCATCGATAGAAAGCGTCGTGCTATCGATCACACAGGCATCGGCCGCCACAGCCAGTGGCGAGTCGGCGCGCGTGCTGTCGATGCGATCACGCATAGCCAGCTCGCTGGTGACCTTTTCGAGCGAGACCTGGAGTCCTCGCGCAGTGGCCTCGGCCCATCGTCGGCGTGCGCGCTCTTGCAGAGTCGCGTCCAGATAGATCTTGACCTCAGCGCAGGGCAGCACCACAGTGCCGATGTCGCGCCCCACCAGCACAACCCCACCACGCTCCGCGATGCGGCGCTGCTGCCGAACCAGCGCCGAGCGCACGCCTGGATAGGCTGACACGGGCGAGACATGGTCGTTGATCTTTGGCTCGCGAATAGCCCAGGTAATATCGACACCGTCGGCTAGTACCGTGTATTGCCGACCATCAGCGGGCCCAGTGTTGATGATGTCGATGCGCAACTGCTGGGCGAGTGCCGTTATCGTGGCCTCATCTGCGATAGCGACTCCGCGCTCGAGTGCCGCCCACGTCACCGCTCGATACATGGCGCCTGTGTCGATGTATACAAAGCCCAACCGGGCCGCCACCAGCGCACCGATGGTGCTCTTACCAGATGCGGCCGGCCCATCTATGGCGATACTAATCGATCTCATTACTCTCTTTCCCGTCCAAAGCGCACCAGCGCCTTGACCTCATCGGCCTCGAGCCAGCGCCCTTTACCAGGCAGCAGACCGCCGAGTCGCAGCGGCCCCATACGCACGCGCACCAATCGTGTCACCGTCATGCCCACAGCCTCGAACATGCGCCTTACCAGATGCTTGCGCCCCTCGCGCACCACCAGCTTGAACCAGGCGCAGCCACGCGGCGCCGCCTCTCCCCTAAAGCGATAGCCTGCGGGTAGAGGCGTCAGAGCACCTTTGGCTGGCCACTCCTCGCGGGGCAAGTCCACACCAGTGGCAAAGCGCTCATGCAGATCGAGGGGCGCGACTCCGCAGACCAACGCCAGATATTCCTTGGGGTGCTCGTAGCGCGGGTGCGAGAGACGTTGCGCCGTCTGCCCATCATTGGTATACAACAACAGTCCTTCGCTATCGGCATCGAGCCGCCCCACCGAAAAAAGGCGCGGCGAGCGTGGCACGAGGCTTTGGGCGATCTGTTCGGCGTGCGGATCGGAGGCCGTGGTAACATAGCCCACCGGCTTGTAGAGCAAGTAATAGCGGTACGCCGTTGGCGGCCGCACAACGACGCCATCGACTGCGACACGGTCTCTCTCGGGATCGATGCGCGTCCCAAGAGCATCAACCACCTCACCATTGACCTGCACACGCCCCGCTGCGATCAGGCCATCGCAGGCCCGGCGTGACGCCACCCCGCACCGCGCCAGAAAGCGGTTCAGGCGGTCCTGCCCTCCTTCAGCGGCGGGCATAGAGGGGCAATTCGGTAAATAGCTTGCCGTTCATCCAGACCTCCAGCGCGCCCAACGGCTCGTCGGCGCCAGCATCAGCGGGCGCTTGCCACAAGCGGCGCGTGTAGCGCAGAGAGCCAAGTTGCCAGGGGTGCACCAGAAAGGTCACTGGTTCGGCGATGGTGAACTCGTGTTCGTCACCGTTAGCATCGCGATAGCGGTTGAGCGCGGACCGCGGCAGGTCGATGATGAGCTCGACGTGGTTTGCGTAGAAATAGTCGAGCAGTGCAGCAGAGTCGGCAAAGCGGTCTGTAGAACCCAACACAACCGTAAGCGCCTGGCCTGCTGGCCGCTCAACCCACCCCACCAGACACTGGCCTGCGTCATCGGTGGTGCCCGTCTTGATGCCCACCGCACCCGGATAGCGCGTCAGTAGCTCGTTCGTAGTCGTGAGTCTGTACCCACCCTTATCGATTTGTGCCTGTGCCACGATCTCGGCAAACAGCGGGTTGTCCATGGCTGCTCGAGACAGGATGGCGAGGTCGAACGCACTAGAGTACTGGCCAGCGGCATCGAGCCCATGGGCGTTGGCAAAGCGTGTATCTACGAGGCTCCACGTGGCGGCCAACGCGTTCATCTCGGCAACAAAGGCGGTCTCTGTGCCTGATAGGCTGCGCGCAATCGTCACCGCCGCAGCGTTGTCGCTGGGCACGAGCAGGATATAGAGCAGCTCTTCGAGCGTGAAATACGCGTCCTCACGCATGCCGATGGCGGTGTACGGGTAAAAGTCGGCTTTAATGACCTGCAGATCAGCGCCCAACGAGTCGACAGGCGCCCCCCCCGTCGCCACGAGACTGGTCGCAGTCATGAACGTCATGATCTTGGTCAAAGAGGCGGGGGCGCGCCTGGCGTGCTCTTCGTGCGCCAGCACAATGGTGCTGGTAGTCGGGTTAACCAGAATATAGGCCGCAGCCGAGACGTGAGGTGGTGTGGGCTCGCGCAAGCCGGCCAGGTATTCGCGGGTAGCGCCCCAGAAGGGGGCATCTGAAGGCGCAATAACGGCCGGGCTGAACCCAGTGCCGAACATGGCGCCTATCAGAGCGAGTATCACCAAGTACGCTTTTCTACCGATCATCCTACCGTGGCTCGAGCATGATAGGCCGATTCTAGTCAAGCACCGGCGGCTGGTCAAGCAGTCACCCTGTGTGCGAGTCGGCACATATGCACAACAGCGAGTTGACACACCCTACCCCCCTAGCGTATAATTGTGAAAGACGTCACAACTACACGGCGTCGATGCTCTGGGGAGCGAGGGTAGATACATGAAGACCTATGTCATCGTTGGTGGTGTGGCAGGCGGTGCCACTGCAGCTACGCGCCTGCGCAGGCGTGACGAGTCTGCCAGCATCATCCTGATAGAGCGGGGCCCCTTCGTATCGTTCGCTAACTGCGGCCTGCCCTATCATATCGGAGGCACCATCGGCGAGCGTGATAAGCTTATCATCACGACGCCTGAGGAACTCGAAGGCGAGTTCGCCATCGACGTTCGCACAC
>JAAYDS010000394.1 GCA_012729155.1 Chloroflexota bacterium
CGAGGTGATAGCGAGCGTTTGGCAGCGGCTGCACGATGGCGAGCGCTGGTCCATGCTGTTGGTCGGCGGCCTGGGGCGCAGCTATGGCGCTCATCGCAGAGTCATCAGCCCGCAGCAACCCTTCGGTCAGCGCCCAGTCGATAGCCTCGGCGGGCCAGACCGTGGCCGCCCGCCGCACACACTGGTGTTCTTCACAGGTGCCCGCATCGCGCTGCTCTCCGGTGACGGCGTCTACCCACGCCAGATGGTGCATGCCACATGGCTCGGTGGGCGCTGCCTCAGCCAGGAAGAGCTCCTGTTGCGTGTGGGCGCAGGCGATGCCGGGTAGCTTGCCCGAGAGCGCACAGACGCGCACTCTGGCAAGCCCAGGCGGCTCCGTAAAGCCTGCCGGTGGCTGAGGGTGTGCGGCCTGCATCACCTCTTGCCAGATGGGCGCGGCGCCCGTCACCCCTGTGACCCCTTTCATCGGCGATCCGTCGGCATTGCCGACCCAAACTCCAACGACCGTGGTGCTAGTATAGCCGATGGTCCAGTTATCTCGCCAGTCGGTAGTCGTGCCGGTCTTTACCGCGCTGGCATAGGGCGTCTCAAGGGGCGAATGAGCGCCAAAGGCAGGCAGCCGGGCATCGTCGTCGGCCAACACATCGGTGACGAGGAAGGCGACCCGCTCATCAAGAACCTGGCGAGGCAAGGGCGTGGGTTGCTGGTAGAGCACGTCGCCATCGTCTGCGACGATACGCGTGATGATATGGTGGTCCAGGTAGCCCCCCTGGCGCGCCAACGCCGCATAGCCGTTGGTGAGCTGCAGGAGCTGCACTTCGCTGCTGCCCAGCGTCATAGCGAGGCCATGCCCCTCGGCGTCGCCCAACGAAGGCACGCCAAGACGAAACGCCATATCCGATAGCGCGCCCACGCCCATCTGATCCAGGAGCTTGACAGTGGCGATGTTGTAAGAGTTGGCCAGCGCCTGACGAAGAGACACGACACCGTGATAGCGATAGTCATAGTTGATGGGGGTGTAGGGTTTGCCGTCGGCAGTGATAAACGTCACCGGCACATCACTGATGGTACTGGCGGGCGACCAGCCGCGCTCGAATGCGGCGGCATACGTGAGCGGCTTGACCGCCGAGCCAGGCTGTCGGCTGGCCATGGCGGCATTCACCGCGCCACTGATGGCGGCGTCATCGTAATCAGGGCTACCCACCATCGCCAGCAACCCGCCCGAGGCTAGATCGAGCACGACGACGGCGCCATTGCGCACGTTGTGGGCTGGCTCGCTGGGCGAAGGTGTATTGAGGCGCTCCAGATGGCGACGCAGTGCGGCCTCGGCGCGCTCATGTAATGGCAGATCGATGCTGGTGTACACACGCAGCCCACCAGCGGCGATCTGCTCCGGCGTTAATAACCGCTCGAGCTCCGCACGACTGTAGACGACAGCGTGAGGAGCCCGCATACCGACGGTTGCGCCAGCAAACCGCAAAGGCTCCTGTGCGGCCTGCTCTGCCCGCTCTGCGGTGATGTAGCCGCTCTCAACCATCAGGTCGAGCACCACGCGCTGTCGCTGCAGCGCTGCCTCGGGGCGCGTCAACGGGTCATAGAGATAGGGAGACTGGATTAGCCCGGCCAGCAACGCGCATTCGGCCAGATCGAGCTGCTGCACAGGCTTGCCAAAGTGCGCTTGCGAAGCGGCCTCGACGCCATAGGCAAAGGCACCAAAGTAGGTCTGGTTGAGGTACTTGGCCAGAATCTCGTCGCGCGAGTAGCGTATCGACAGACCGATGGCCAGGGTGGCCTCGCGCAGTTTTCTACGCAAGGTGAGTTCGGTGCGCTCCTCGGTGGGGAGCAGCAGCATTCTGGCGAGCTGCTGTGGTATGGTGCTTGCGCCCGAAACAATCTGGCCAGCCTGCAGGTTCAGATAGGCCGAGCGCACGATCGCCAGCGGGTCGACGCCTGGATGCGTGTAAAAGCGCGAATCTTCAGTGGCGATCACTGCCTGACGCAACTGGAGAGGGATCTCATTCAGAGAAACTGGCCGTTGTCGCCCGCCCGTTGGGTCCATCATCTCATAGAGCACGCGCCCATCGCGGTCCAGAATCAAGATCGAGGGCGCTGTAAGCCCTGCTTCCGGCAGCGTGGTGTCGGGCAGGGGGCCGATGTAGGCGCGCAGAGCCACGAGTGGCAGCAGTGCGATCAGCAACCAAGAGATGACTCGGCGCCAACCAGCGAGACGAGACACAGGCACAGCATGCTCCTGCAAGCGGTATCACTGCATACAACGTCTGCCGCTGGTCGTCGGTTCCGCTAATGATCTCTCAGCAGTAGACTGTCGAACAGCTGCGTCAATGCATCAGCGGCGGGGCCGCGCGCACCAACCTGCGCCCAGAGCGTATGCAGGCTGCCATGGCGGCGGCGCGCCTGGGCAAGACTATAGTCTTGCGCCCCCGATCGGTTGAGCAGCCCCATGATCCTGCGATCGACTGCCTGGCTCGATGGCCGCTGGTAGAGCTCGCGCAGCTCGCCAGAGCCTCGTGCAGCCTCCCACTCAAACGCATAGGCAACCGGAAAGGTCTTTTTTCGGCTGGCGATATCGCTTGCCGTCGACTTGCCGGTGAGCGCCGTATCTCCCCAGATACCAAGGATGTCATCGACGATCTGGTAGGCCAGGCCGAGCTCCTCACCGAGGTTGGCGAGCAGCGCCTGGCTGTCGCTGTCGGCTGCAGCCAATAGGCCGGCGCCCGCGCACACTGCCGTCAGCAGTGCCGCCGTCTTGCCGCGCGCCATCTGCTCATAGGCCGCCACTGTGA
>JAAYDS010000395.1 GCA_012729155.1 Chloroflexota bacterium
CTCACTCTGGGCTTTCTCGAGATCGTCGACCACCACGAACGCATGGATACCGTGCTCGATGAGCTCTCTCAGGTGACGCCTGCCGATGTGCTGCGCGTGGCACAGACCTACCTGACGCAAGATGAGAGCGTAGTGGGCGTATTTGTGCCCAGCGAGGACGGCAGCGGCGCTGGCGATACAGAAGGTGAGGACGCGAATCCTGATGCGGCACTCTTGCCGGCAGCACGCGAGCACACCTGGTTCTACAGCAACGGCTTGGGTCCAACCACAGTGACCAGGCACCAGTTCAGTAACGGCATCGTGGCGCTGGTGCACGAGAACCACAGCAGCCCCACTGTTGCCATCTCTGGCGATCTTTTGCCAGGCAGCATCCACGAGCCGGTGGATCGTCTGGGCGTGGCCTCGCTCACGGCCGCCATGCTGAGGCGTGGCTCGGGCCAGCACAGCCATCAGGACATCAATCGCCTGCTCGACAACGTTGGCGCATCGCTCGGCCTGAACTCGAGCCGCGACGAGACGAGCTTTGATGGCCGTGCGCTGGCGGCAGACGCCGATCTCTTGCTCGAACTGCTGGCGGAGATGCTGCGTGAGCCCACGTTCCCCGAGGTTGAGCTACAGCGACTTTGTGGGCAGACGCTCACACAGATCGGCCTCTTGCATATGGACACCGCCTACCGCGCCGAAAGTGCCTTTGAGGCGGCGCTGTACGGCCCCGAACATCCCTACGGGCGCACCGAGGTGGGCACGCGCCAGAGCATCCAGGCGATCACCCGCGACGATCTCGTGACGTTTCATTCGCGCTACGATCCGGCCAGCCTGGTGCTGGCGGTGGTGGGCGATGTACAGACTGAAGCCGTCCTGGGCAGGCTCGAGGCACTACTGGGAGACTGGCAGCCACAGGCGGGGCGCACTAGCCGCGCAGTGCCGCCAGTGGCGCTGCCAGCAGCGCCGGTTGAGCGGCGCGAGCAGGTACCGGGCAAGTCGCAGGCCGACCTGGTGCTTGGCGTGCTGGGCATGGTGCGTTACAGCACCGACTATTTCGCTGCAGTGATCGCCGACACCATCCTGGGCAGGCTGGGGCTCATGGGCCGCCTGGGTGATGTGGTGCGCGACCAGCAGGGGCTGGCCTACTATGTCAGCAGCGACCTGCAGGCCGGACCGCAAACGAGCCCCTGGTATGTCTACGCTGGCGTCAACCCGAGCCAGGTCGACCGAGCAGTACAAAGCATCAAAGGCGAACTGGCGCGCATGCGCGATGATCTGGTGGCAGCTGAGGAACTCGAGGACTGTCAGACCTACCTCGCCGGCGTGATGCCCCTGCGGCTAGAAACGAACCGGGGCGTGGCCCACTTTGTCCTCAACATCGAGGAATATGGCCTGGGATTGGACTATCCCGCTCGCTATCCCGATCTGGTGCGTGCCGTAACGCGTGAGCAGGTGCGCGATGTGATGGCTCGCTACTGGCCACCCAACCAGCATGTGCTGGCCGTAGCGGGCACCCTGGCGCCCTGATGACAGAAGAGCCCCCTCACCGCTGGTGAGGGGGCTTTATGTGGCATTATTCTCTGCGGAGCCCCTTGCGCCACCACAGCACGCCTACGCCACCCAAGACGGCCACCGCAGCGGCGATGACAGCCGCATCGCCGACGCCGCCAGAGGCTAAAGCCCTAGCTGCCGTTACGACAGTAGGCTCCACTGTTGGCTGAACAGCGGTGGGTGGCGCCACCGTGGGTGCGCTGGTGCTGGTGGGCGCCGGTGTGCTGGTCAGGGTTGCTGTTGGCGTGGGCGTATCGGTCGGCTCAGGTGACGGCGTAAACGTCAAGGTCGGCGTGGGCGTATCTGTGGGCAGTGGCGTGGCCGTCGCCTCGGGTGTGTTGGTGGGCGTATTGGTCGGCCGCGGCGTAGGCGTGGGCGGCGCCTCGGCGATCAGACAGGCGTCATCCCAAAAGGAGCTGTTATTCTTGACGGGAAACTCTTGCCAGCCCTTGGTATAGACGGTCACGACATCGCTCTGGGCAATAGTGGTAGCACTTAGCTGCACCCAGGCATCATAGGGCTCGCCCTGAGGGCCGGTGGTACGTGTCTCGGAATCTAGCACCACATTGCCCCATACCACCGTATCGGGCGGCATTGCGCCAAAGCCAGACGGCGTGGCGCCTGTAGGATCGACGCCCGCCACCACCCGATACTTGCCCGGAGCATCCAGATCCGAAATGGGGTGCCCACCCGCCGCCTGCTCGTTTTGGCCGGTGGCAATCTGGACCCAGATGGTGAAGGTGACCTTGCTGCCACGCGGCACGCGCACCTGCTGGAAAAAGCCAGAGGTGTGGGTCGAATATCCTGAGAAGAACTTGAAGGTAAAGTTGCCGTGATGCCCGCGATAGGCGCCATCCTGAATGACGCTGCGGTCGACGACAAAGTACTCGGGCTCGCGATTCGTCATCGCGTCACCCCGCAGAGACCACGGCAGCCACCCCACGGCCATCCACGAGGAGAGGCTGGTACCCACTGTCTCGCCCTTGTATTTGCCGTCCTCAAAGCTGGCGTTGGCCAGGAGATTGCCCGGGCAATCGGCGGCGACGGAGAGCGGCAGCAGCAAAACCAGAGATAGAGTCAGACAGAGTACCAGCCAGGGCTTCACAGATGCCTCCAGATCGTGATCTTTATCAGGCGCCAATATAGCACAGCCAGACGCCAGGCCCAAGCAAAGGCTTGGATCAGCGACGCTGAGAGATCGAGGAGACTCCCCAGAGGATGAGCAACGCGACAAGGCCGCCCAAAGCCACCTGCCATACACGCACGCGTGCCCGAGCCTCACCCGAGGGCAGCACCGCTTGAGCGGTGGCTGGGGGCGAGGCCTCATCCAGAGGCGCAAGGGTGACGACCTGCACCTGAATCGTAGGCGCTCGCAGAGGCGTGGCGGTGGCCGTGGGTGTTGGCGTATCGGTGGGCGTCAACGTGAGCGTCGGCGTGGGCGTGTTGCTGGGTGTGAATGTAACAGTGGGAGACAGCGTCTGCGTCGGCGTCTGCGTCGACGTGGGCGCCGGCGTTGTCGTAGGACGAGGCACATAGGTGGCCGCAGCGGTCGCTGTGGGCGCAGCCCCAACGACCAGAGAAGCCTCGTCCCAGAAGGTATCGTTGTGCTTGGTGCGATACACGGGCGCGCCCTTGGTAAAGACCGTGACATGGTCGGCCTCAGCGATGGTCGACACCGTCAACTGCACCCACTTGTCGATCTCTTTGCCGCTGGCGTCAACACCACGTGTCTGTACGTCGAGCGCCGGCTCTGACCAGACCACGGTGTTGGGTGGCGCGGCCCCAAACCCGCTTGGCGTATTGCCGTAGGGGTCTATACCAGCATAGGCGTAATAGTCGCCTGCGCCCCAGCCAGCCGCGCGGGTCGCCTCGGTCTCGGGCTGATGCAAGTCAGAGACAGGGTACCGGCCATCGACGCTGAAATCGCGCTGCCCGGTGTAGATCTGGACCCAGATCGAAAAGGTGACACGAGCGCCCGGCGTTACCGGCACGCGCTGATAGATTCCGGCTGTGTGCGTGGCATAGGTGGTATAGTACTGCTGGCACTGTTCACCAGCATAGATGCGGTAAAAGCCATCGCTGATCTCGCCCTTACGCAGCACCTTGAACTCGGGCTCGCGGTTGTAGCTCTCGTCACCGCTGATCGCCCAAGGAAACCAGTCTACGGCCACTTTGGACGACCCGCTCGTGCCCAGGTCCTCTGTCTTGCGGAAATCCCCTTCAAAGCCGGGGTTCTTGAGCAGGTTCGGCCCGGTATCGGCCAGCGACGCAGGCGTAGCCAGCAACATGAGCAGCATGCTCAGGCAGCAGACCAAGCTCACGACATTTGGACCGGGCGTCATCGCTTTCACAGCCGCATGATAGCATGGTGTGCTCTGCAGGCCAAGAGGCGCCCTCAGGCGAGCGCCTCTTGCAGCAACACGCGACGCCGAGTGCCTCAGGCGCCGGCCTTTTCGTCACGGGCGATCGCCTCACGTGCCTTGCGCGAAATGCGGTTCCAGAGACCTGAGAGCCCCATGGCGCGCTTCATGGCCAGGAGCGTAGCCTCTCCCTCTTGAGAGGCGCGCAATGTGCCCTCATAGATGACACGCTCGACCAGGCCGCTCTGCGCCTCGTAGGTGGCCCTGCGCTCGCGCATCGGGTCTAAGAAGGCGTTGATGGCCCTGGCAAGCTTTTCCTTGACCTCGACATCGCCCACCTTGCCTTCGCGGTAGCGCACTTTGAGGTCATCGATCTCGGCCTTGTTGGGGTTGAACGCATCATGGTAGATGAACACCGGGTTGCCCTCAACGCGTCCGGGCACGTCAGCGCTGATACGATTTGGGTCGGTGTACATGCCATGCACCTTCTTTTCGACAGTGCGGGCATCGTCCGACAAAAAGATCGCATTTCCGAGCGACTTGCTCATCTTGGCCTGGCCGTCGGTGCCGATCAGTGAAGGGATCTCGCCGATCATGGGCTCTGGCTCAGGCAGCACCTCTTCACCATAGAGCCGGTTGAATCGTCGCGCGATCTCACGCGTGATTTCCACATGCGATTCATTGTCCTTGCCCACCGGCACCAAATGTGCCCTCGGCATGAGGATATCGGCCGCCTGCAGCACGGGGTAGCCCACCAGCCCAAAGGGCAGCGTGTCGTCGTTGAGGTCGGCTGCGCGCGCCATGTCTTTGATGCTGGGCAGCCGCTGCAGCCGCGGCAAAGTCACCAACATCTCAAAGATCAGGTTCATCTCGTACACCGCATGCACCGCCGACTGCAAATAGATCGTGCTCCTGGCGGGGTCGATCCCAGCAGCGAGGTAATCGAGTACGACATCGGTGACATTCTGACGCAACGCCATCACATGCTCTTTTTCAGGCCTGGTGGTCAGTGTGTGCAGGTCAGCGATGATAAAGAAACACTCGTACTCGTCTTGCAGGCGCACGCGGTTGGCAAGGCTGCCAACATAGTGCCCCAGATGCAGCTTGCCAGTCGGTCGATCGCCCGTCAGAATCCGCTTCCTCTCCATTCGCCACGCTCCTCGATCAGGCTTGTGCCTGTGTGCTGCAAAGCAAAACGCCCCTCGCGCCCTGCTGCTACAGGGACGAGAGGCGTCTCTCGCGGTGCCACCCTGGTTGGGCAGATATCCCTCTGCCCCCCTCTTGAACGGCAGATGCCGCCGTTCGAGCGCGATAACGGCGCCCAACCGGCACAGGCTACTCACTTCACCTGCGCAGCTCCTCGGCCCATTCGCCGACCGCCCTTCGCACCCCTCTTACAGCCTGTCGGGGCTCTCTGCGCGCGGCATGGCCGGTTACTCTTCCGACTCAAAGCTTTGGCCACATACTAGCCCGCCCGCACCATGATGTCAACTCGTCAGGCTGGCTAGGCGAGCAGCGCTTTACTCACCTTCCAGACGCCCTCAGCCAACGAGTTAGCATCGTCATCGCTAAAGAACTGATCAAAGTAGAACATGACCGCACGACCCAAGACAGCAAGCGACTCCGGGCACTGGTCAGGGGTGTAGCCGCGCACAGCACCACGGTAGAGCGGGTGGCGCCAGGGAGCTCGCCGCTCGGGCGTCAGATCACTCATCATAAAGGGCCAGTGGCTGTAGATGTGCCGGTCGGGGATGCCCTGATCGTGCACGGTGCCGCACATGATGTTCTCGGCGCGCAGTGCCCGCGCAAAGCGCCGGGCTGCCGGAGCATCGTCACACAGCAGCGTCAGTGTGATGCCGCACTCGCCGTCCGGGTCGGGCACATCTTGCGGGGTGATGCCAGGTGCACCGGCGATGGCAGCCAGCACACGTCGCTTGACGGCACGGCAGCGCGCGATGATCGGGTCAAGCCTTTGGCGTTGCGCCCACACCACCGCTGCAGAGAGCTCGCACAACCGGTAGTTCTCGCCCGAGAGCACGAAATCGTACGCGCCGGCCTGAGCGTGGGAATCCTCCCAGAAACGCGCCGCGCAGTCGGCCTGCATGCGCGCTCGATCATAGATGCGGTCATCGTCGGTGATCACGAGACCACCCTCGCCCGAGGTGATGATCTTGTACTGCTGAAAACTAAAGCACCCCACATTACCGATGGTGCCCAGCGGGCTTCCGCGATAGCTCGCGCCGTTGGACTGCGCCACATCCTCAACGACGATCAGGTTGTGGGCTCGGGCCACCGACATGATCTCATCCATGCGCGCCGGCACGCCACGCATATGTACGGGCACCACAGCGCGTGTGTGGGGTGTGATCTTGCGCTCCAGATCGGCCGGGTCCATATTCAGCGATGTATCGATTTCAGCGATGACCGGCACAGCCCCCGCTGCGATGATAGCCGCCGCGGTAGCCACATAAGTGTAAGCGGGCAGAATGACCTCGTCGCCCGGCCCCACATCCACGCCGAACAACGCCGCAATCAAAGCCGAGGTGCCGCCGTTCACTGCCAGAGCGTGCTTGCGCCCTAACCGCTCGCAGTACCAGTTTTCAAGCCAGGCTGTGCGCGAGGTGCCTTGTTCTTCGGCCAGATGGCGAAACAGCAGTTTGCTCTTGAGCACCTCGAGCACCTGCTCAATCTCTGCGTCATCGATCTCGGCCGAGCCGTGAAAGCCACCGTGCAGGGGCTCGGGCCGCAGCGGCACACCGCCGTCGATCGCCAGAATGGCCATATCGCACCTCCATCACCCTCTCTGCTCATGGGCATCATAATCACAACGCGCCCAGCTGGCGAGCCGAGCGCGTTGCACGATGCGAGCTGCACTGGCTAGCGTAACGCGCCCACCAGGGCGGCAATATGCGCGGGCGTGGTGCCGCAGCACCCACCGATGATCCGAGCGCCCAGATCCACAAAGCGTCGTGCATGTGTCGCCATGTCTACTGCGGAAACGTCCCACACGGTAGCCTCACCAGACACCTGCGGTATACCCGCGTTGGCCTTGGCCAGCAACGGCAGCTCGGTTGCGGCCCGAAAGGCCTCCAGTGCGGCGGCCACTGCGTCAGGACCGTCGCCGCAGTTGGCGCCCACCACATTGCCACCTTCTTCGGCAACTCGGTGGGCCGCCTCGGCGGGGCGCAAGCCCATCATGGTGCGACCTCGCTTGTTAAAGGCAAACGTGCAAAAGATGGGCAGGTCGGTGTGCCTGCGTGCCATACGCACAGCAGCACAGGCCTCGTCGGCGTCGTGATGCGTTTCGATGACGAACTGATCCACCCCGGCCTCGGCCAGGGCGACCACCTGCTCGGCATAGATCTCTTCGGCTCGCTCAACACTCAGGGGACCATAAGGCTCCATCAACTGCCCGGTCGGGCCCACAGAGCCTGCCACCCAGGCGCGCCCGGCTGCGGCGGCGCGCGCAAGTTCGACCGCGCGTCGGTTCAACTCGGCGACACGCCCCCCCAGGCCACCATCGGCCAAACGAGGAGCGCTCGCCCCAAAGGTGTTGGTCGTCACATAGTCAGCGCCTGCCTCGACATAGAGCTCGTGCACCGCCTGCACCGCGTCGGGCTTTTCAAGCGTCCAGGCCTCGGGCATCGTGCCAGCAGGCAGGCCAACCCCCTGAAGCATGGTGCCAAAAGCGCCGTCGCCAATGATCAAATCGCCACTGGCCAGCCTGTCAAGGATTGAGGTCCTCATGAGCAATCTCCTCGTTGCGGTGTTCTACAGGGCGATCACATTCATGCCAGCACGGAGATAGGGAACCAGGCTGACATGGCCAAAGGCACCATCGAGCAGGGGCAGGCCCAGCTCTTGCGCAGCGTGCACAGCGCCATGCACCATGGCGCAACCCTTGCACACACCAGCGATGAGTCCTTCGTCGAGGCACATCTTGAACAGGCCGGCGATCTTGCTCTGTCCCTGCTGCAGCTCGATGAGCAGCTTGGGGGCATTGCCCTCGAACACAACCTGCGCCTCGCCGCCGTTACGCGCAATATCACGGCTAAAGAGCAGCGCGTGCTGCACCTTGCAGGGCATCTCGGGGCCGGCAAAGAGCACGAATACCACTCGCTCGGGCATGGCGACCCTCCTTTGACCCCCATTCTATGTCCATCATGCGGCGCCGACAAGGCCCAACCCAATGCTTGCTCAAATACCATGCCAACCTTA
>JAAYDS010000396.1 GCA_012729155.1 Chloroflexota bacterium
ATGGCCGCAGCATGATAGCACGTTTCGGCCCTGTTCGTCTCGCACTTTACAGGAGGCTCACCATGCTCGTGCTCGCCATCGTCGGCAGTCCGCGACACAACGGCCGTTCGAACGACCTGGCAGAGGCTGCCCTGCGGGGCGCCGCCAGCCAGGGCGCCACTGTCGAAAAGCTCCACCTCATCGACTTTGATGTGCGCCCCTTTACGGGCCAGGGTGGCTCTGAAGAGGGCGCCAACTATTGCCCGGCCGAACTATCTGAAGCCGTAGCCACCGCCGATGCCCTGGTGCTCACCGCCCCCGTCTACTGGGGCGACATCAACGGGCTCACCAAGGACTTTATGGATAGCGTCGCCCTGCCTGTGCCCCAGGGCAACGGCCTGCCCGCGCTCGGCGCCGCCATTGCCGGCGGCAGCGGCAAAGGCCTGCTGTCGGGCGTGCAGAGCATTTATCACTGGTTCTATCACAAGCAGATGCGCGCCATCGACCCCACGCCCGTCTCGCGCTTTAGCCTGGCCGACGCCCTGCAAAGCCTCGAACACTCTGGGGCGCGTCTGGCCCGGATGACCCAGCAGCGCGTATCCTTTACCGGAGACAACAGCGACGCGCGCTGGCCCGATGTCGTCGCCTGGTATGCCAACCTGCCCTACCTGCGCGACGGGCCCGCCGAAGAGTTCTTGCTGCTGGCGCGGCAGTTGCTGCGCGAGGCCGGCCCCGGCGTCGATCATGCCGCCGTCGAGCGCTATGATGCCGCGCTGGCAGCTCGCGAGCGGGGCGACCTGGCCACCGCTGGCCGCCTGGCCACCGAGACCTATCGCATCCTCTTTCACTAGCAGTCAACCCTCCGGCGCACTGCCAGGCAGTGCAGCTTGGTGCAATGCGCTGCGCTGCAACCTTGTGGTGCCAGTCACTGTCTAACTCGTGACCGCCATCGCCGTTCTGCGGCCTATCTGGTCACGTTGGCGGCCGGGCACGGCGGCCCTGTATCTGTAATGCGTCAAGCTACCCAAGGAGTCTCCATGCAGATCGTAACCGACCGCGGAATGGACCTCAGCCCACAGCAGCGTGAAGGCATCGAGTTCCATCAGGTCCCCCTGTTGATCGAGCTCGATGGCCGCACCTACCGCAGCGGTGAGGATATCGAGCCTGGCGCCTTTTATCAGCTGCTGGCCAACACCCACAGCTACCCCACCACCACCCAGCCGTCACCCGGCGACTTTGCTGCGCTCTACCGGCGGCTCGCGGCCGACGATCCCGACATACTCTCGGTGCACATCTCGTCGGGGCTCAGCGGCACCATCAATGCCGCACGCCTGGGCGCCGAGATGGTGCCCGAGGCCAACGTGACGCTCGTTGACACCAAGACCCTCTCTGGCGGCGAGGGCTGGCAGGTTGAGGCCGCCGCCCGCGCCCTCAAGGCCGGCTGGCCTCTCGACGCCATCCTTGAGCTGTTGGCGCGCATCCGCGCGGCCGCCAACACCATGTTCACCCTCGACGAGCTGCGCTACCTGGTGCACGGTGGCCGCATCAGCCACATCAAGGGCCTGCTGGCCCAGGTGCTCAGGATTCGTCCCGTCATCGGCGTCGAAAAGGTGCTGGGCAAGTACGAGCAACTTGGCCAGGCGCGCACCTTTGCCCGCGCGACGCAACTGCTGGTCGACCAGGTGGTAGCCCGCCACAAGCCCGGCTCGCCGCTGCGCCTGCAGATCATGCACGCCTACAATCCCGAGGGCGCGGCCGAGCTGCGCGCCAAACTCGACGCCGTGTTCGCGTGCGAATGGC
>JAAYDS010000397.1 GCA_012729155.1 Chloroflexota bacterium
CGAAACTGCAGCGGGGGTGCTCTACATCGTTGAGATCGTCGAGACCCATGCAGACGATGCCGTGCTCGATGAGGAAGGTAAAGTCAGCGCGGCGGCGCTGAACCCGCTGGTGTTTACCCCCGATGGCCGCTACTATGCCCTCGGCGCCGACCTTGGCGAGGCCTGGTCCATTGGGGCCAAATTCAAGGGCTGAAACAAAAGGGGCCGCGCCGCCTGGCACGGCCCTGATGGCCTTATGCCCTCTGGAGGTAGGGGTCATGCTCGCGAAACGCGTCGAGCATGACCTGCTTCTTCCACAGTGGAACCCCGATGGCCTCGCCGTCGCCATAGTCTGAGAGCACAAAGCCTCCCTGAGGGGTGGCCCAGTGTTTCAGCAAGAGACGAGCCTCTTGGCTGATCTCATCGGCATCTTTGAAGGGCAGCGTAGCCTGAATATCGCACAGCGACTCGAAGCAGATACGCCCGCCGAACCTGTCTCCGATCTCCTCAATCCCGAGTGCTCGCGGCTGCTGCAGGTTGATGGCGTCAAGCCCGATCTCGATCAGCGGCTCGATGATCTCGTTCACCTTGCCGCACGTATGCATCCAGACGTCCCAACCTTGAGCATGCATCGCCTCAAAGATACGCGCATAGCGAGGCTGGAAAAAGCTGCACCACATCTTGGGGCTGACAAAGGTCGCCAGTTCAGTGCCCCAGTCGTCCGAAAAGTGCATGCCGTGGATGCGCCCAGTGAACATCCGGCCCAGGTTCTCGATGACACGGACATCAAAGTCGACGATACGGTCGGCGAGCTCCTCCATGCGGCCACGATCGGTGTACAGCTCGGTTAGCACGTTGGTCATGCCCCGAAGTGAGTGCATGCGCTCGAACAACAGCATAAAGATGCCGGTTGTGACGTACTTGCCTTCAGAGCCAGCAAAGCGCTCTTCCATGCCCTCATAATACCAGGCAGCATCGGGATCGGGCCAGGCGTGGTGGCCGTACGCGCTCCAGTCCTCAAGGGGATGACCACGCACCTGCCCCATGTTGGCCACCTCACTGCGCTGCCACAGACACCCCCACTCATCATAAGTGCTTTGCTGCGTGTGATCGCCAGTGCCGACGGCATTGGTGGCCACGTTGAAAAAGTCGTTAAGGTCAAGCGCGTCGAACTTGAGCGGAAGCCGATCGGGGCCCTGAAAGTGCACCGCTCGTTTGACGACCTCATAGGAACTCATCGCCATGGTCAGGCCTCCTCTAGTGGCTCAAACCGTACGCCCCCGCGCCCAACAGGCCAACATCTTGCGCAAGCACGATGTGCAGCGGCGCACGCTCGACCACGTGCGAGAGCCGCCCTTTGCTGGTGAACGCGTTCATGAACACGGGTCGCTCCAGGGCACTCACGATGCGAGGCGGGATGCCGCCAGCCAGATAGACGCCACCTTGCGAGAGCAGCCGCAGGTACATGTTGCCGGCCTCTGCGCCGAGGATCGCCAAGAACAGCTCGAACGCGGCAGTGCACAGCGTGCATCCCGTATCGCCACTCATGGCATGGCTCACGATCACCGGCGTGGGGTCGCCAGCTGTGGCGATCTCCGCGGCCAACCACGCGGGCTCGGGTGCCAAGCCCTGGTCGCGCACAAAGGCGTACAGGTTGGCCATGCCCAGCCCCGAGCAAACCCTCTCCCAACTGACGTGGCCGACGTGTTCAGCCATGTACGCCAGCAAGCGCTGCTGTAGCTCGCCGCTAGGCGCAAAGTCAGCATGCCCGCCTTCAGAGGGAAGCGCCTTGTAGCCCGATCCGGTCCAGGTGAGGTACCCCTCTCCCAGGCCGGTGCCAGGCGCCAGGATGGCGATTGTGCCTTGCTCAACCGGATGGCCCACGTTCAGCGTATGCAGCTCGTTGGGCTGCAGCTCGGGGATGGCGTAAGCAATCGCCTCCAGGTCGTTGAGCAGGTCGAACTGCTCGAGGCGCAGGCGCTGTCGAAAGCCCTCGACCGACACCTGCCAGGGCAGGTTGGTGGC
>JAAYDS010000398.1 GCA_012729155.1 Chloroflexota bacterium
AGATGCCGTGTCATGCCGTTTGCTCCATCAGGTGTAGAAAGCGTTCGTAAGCATCGTCCCACGGGGCGGCAGGGCCGGGGTGGTAGGTGGTCAGGTCGAACGAGGCGCGCACCACCTCTCGCGCCTCCTGCAGAGACGCCAACTCACCCCGCGAAATGGCCTGCAACAGCACATTGCCCGTAGCTGTAGCCTCGACGGGCCCAGCCACCACCACCCGCTGGGTAGCATCGGCCGTTAACTGGCAGAGCAGCCTGTTCTGAGAACCGCCACCAACCACATGGATGGTGTCGAGTCGTCGCCCCTGCATACGCTCGAGCTTGTCGAGCGTCCAACGGTACTTGAGCGCAAGGCTCTCAAGGATGCAGCGTACAATCTCTCCCTCTGAGCGCGGCGCCTGCTGCCCCGTGCGTTGGCAAAAGTCGCAAAGCAGCGTGGGCATATCGCCTGGCCGCAAAAAGTCATGATGATCGGGCTCTACCAGCGCGCCAAAAGCCGGCGCTGCAGCCGCGAGCTGCGTGAGATCATCATAGCCCCAGTCGCGGCCCTGAGCAGCCCAGGTACGGCGGCACTCTTGCAGCAACCAAAGCCCCATAATGTTCTTGAGCAGGCGGATCGTACCAGAGACACCGCCTTCGTTGGTGAAATTGAAGGCGAGGCTGTCATCGTTGATGACCGGCTGACGCGTCTCTACACCCATCAGCGACCACGTGCCAGAGCTGAGGTAGGCAAAACTATCGCCAGTGGCTGGCACAGCCGCCACCGCCGAGCCGGTATCGTGGCACGCAGGCGCAATCACCGGCACGTCGCTCATGCCCGTCTCGGCCGCCACCAACGGATGCAGCGTGCCCAACTGCTCGCCCGGCTGGATCACCCGGGGTAGGATGCCGACCGGTATGTCGAGTCGCTCGAGCAGGTTCCACGCCCAGTCTCCGGCGCGCGGATCGTAGAACTGCGTCGTGGTGGCAATGGAGAACTCGGAGGCCTTGGTTCCCGTGAGCCAGTAGTTGAAGAGGTCAGGGATCATCAGGAACGCTCTGGCCGCATCGAGCAAGGGGCTGCCCTGCTGGCGCATGGCCAGCAGCTGATAGAGGGTGTTGATATCCATGAACTGGATGCCCGTGGTGGCAAAGATCTCGGCGCGTGGCACACGTTCCATAGCCGCGGCCATCATGCCCTCGGTGCGTACGTCACGATAGTGATACGGGGTTCCCAGCAGCTCGTCGTGGGCATCGAGCAAGGCAAAGTCGACCCCCCAGGTATCGAGCCCGATGCCGTCAAGCTCGGCTCCGCAGGCTGCGCGGTAGGCCGACAGGCCCATTTTGAGCTCTGTCCAGAGCCGCAGCACATCCCAGTGCAGATGATCAAAGATGCGCACCGGCCCGTTGGGAAAGCGATGCAACGTCTCGAGCTGCACCACACTCCCATCAAAACGCCCTACAACCGCGCGGCCGCTCTCTGCCCCCAGGTCAAAGGCCAGATAGTTGCTCGTCCGGGCCATACCATCCCCCTAGATGATGCTCTGACGAGAGTATACCGCCCGCATCCACGAGAGACAAGGCCTCAGCGCCTGAGCACGAGCGCTCTTAGAATCTCGCGCAGTGTGGCCAAGAGCGGCACAGCCAGATAGGCGCCTGCCACACCGGCTACACTGGCACCTGCGATCACCGCGACGAGCACCAGCAGCGGAGGCAACTGCAGGCGCTCGCTCAACACGCGGGGCTGGATGACGAGGTTGCCGATCTGCTGCACGGCCGCATAGGCGCCTATGACGATCAGTGTAAACGCCCAATTGCTCACGGGGATGACACTCGAGCCCTTCCACAGCGCCATGGCCACAGCGGGCACCATGGCAACCAGAGGGCCCAACCCCGGGATGCCTTCAAAAACGCCCGCCAACGCCCCCATAACCGCCGCACCCTCGAGGCCGATCCCCGCACTGACCACCCAGGTAAGCAGACCGATCAGCAGAGCGACCAGCAACTGGCCCTTGAGATACGCGACCCAGAGGTACAGAATCCGTCTCCACAATGAAGGGGTCTCGGCCGAACGTGGGGTCATTCAGCGCTCCCTGGCCAATCGCCTCGCCAACGGGGCCGTGGTCGCAGACGTACGGCTGTTCACCAAAACCATGCCCAAGATCACCAGCGCAAGTGCCACAAAGGCCGTCCAGTGGAGTCGTTCGCCAAGCACGGCCCACCCCCAAAAGACGCCCACAGCCGGAATGAGATAAGAGACCAACGAGGTGGCCGTGACGCCAATATCTCGCATCAGCTTGTAGTAGATCAGATAGGCCACGCCTGTACCCAGCCCGCCCAACACCAGCAATGACGCAGCACTGGCCAGCCCCGGCAGGCGAGCCGGCAGCCCCTCTAGCAGTGCCAGAGGGATGAAGAACACCAAAGCCCAGCTCACCTGGCCAGTGGCTATAAAGATCGAGGGGACGCTCTGCAGTCTATAGCGGGCGAGGGTGATGCTAAAGGCGTAGCTGACCGAGGCCCCCACAATCGCAAGCTCGCCCAGCAACGCTAAACGCCCGCCAGCGCCATCCAACTCGGGCAGCACCAACACAACGATGCCCCCAAAACCCACCAGAATGCCCAGCGCTCGTCGTGCTGTCAGCCGCTCTGCGCCGATCAGCAGGACGATGAGATAGGTAAAGATCGGCATCACCGCGGCAAGGATAGCCGACATGCCCGAGGGGATGTATTGCGTGCCCCACGCGATGGCCGAGAAAGGCACGACGATGCCCACGGCGCCAACCAGGGCCAGGGTCGCCCACACTCGCCAGTTCCTCGGCAAGGTCTCGCGGCGATAGAGCACCACTGCCCAGAGCACCAGCGCACCGATCAGGCAGCGCACCGTGTTTAGCGCCAGCGGGCCCAAATCGGCGAGGATGAGCTTGATGAACAGATACGAGGCTCCCCAGATCGCAGCCAGGGCGGCCATCAGCAGCATAGATGCCAGCGGCATGGTGTATCGTGCCTCATCACGGGTATATGTGGGCCGCATTATAGGCCCTGGGCTGATGTGAACAAAGACCATGAGGCCAAGTGGTACAGGTTGCCCATGGTAGCAGAGCATGGCGAGTGCTAGCCTGTGTTGGGTGTGGTGCAGGCCAGCCCACGCATACTGATTGTGCCAGTCACAGAAACTTGGTTTACGATGTGTGATGCTTGTGCTATAATAACCAATAACCTTTAGGATTCCTTAGGAGGCCTGGTTAGCCACATCGTTGGACAAACGAGCGACGGTGCTCTCGCCCAGTGTTGGGGTCTGGGGTTGGCAGCCCCTCTTGTCGGCCGAGTTCAGGCGGGTATGCCTGGCCGGCGATCTGTGTCTCATCCACTATGGTATTCCAGGAGGAGCACTGTCATGAAGTCCAAGTTGGGCGCTATACTGGCCACCATTCTGGCCATCGCCCTGGTTCTGTCCGGGTGCACCACACCTACGCCTGCTGCCCCTGCCGGATCTCAAGCTGCTACCGCAACCCCGGCCGCTGAAGCAAAGACTTTTGTTGTGGCCACTGACGCCGCTTTCCCGCCCATGGAGTTTGTGGACGAGAACAAAAACATCGTGGGCTTTGACATCGACCTGCTGAACGCCATCGCTGCCGAGATGGGCTTTGCGGTCGAGTACAAGAATACGGCCTGGGACGGTATCTTTGCCGGCCTCGAGAGTGGCGACTATGACGCCATTATCTCTGCGGTGACCATCCGCGAAGACCGTCAGGCCAAGTACGACTTTTCGGAGCCGTATGTCAACGCTGGTCAGGCCATCGTCGTAACCATCGATGATGACACCGTCGCCGACGAGGCCGACCTTGAAGGCAAGGTCATCGGCACGCAGATCGGCACCACCGGCGCCTTTGCGGCGCAAGAGATCTCTGGGGCCACTGTCAAAGAGTATGACACCATCGACCTGGCCTTTATGGACCTGATCACCGGGGGCGTCGAAGTCGTTATCGTCGATACCCCTGTGGCTGCCGACTTTGCGATGGCTTCGCAAGAGTACGCTGGCAAGCTCAAGATCGTCGGCGAGCCGATCACCGAAGAGTTCTACGGTGCGCTGGTGAACAAGGGTCAGAATGCCGACTTTGTCGACATGTTCAACGAGGGCCTTGCCAAGCTCAAGGCCAGTGGCAAGTACGACGAGATCTATGCCAAGTGGCTTGGTGGTGATGGCGCCGCGCCGGCGGCCAGCACCTCTGCGGTGCCGCCCTCGCCTGGTGTGCCCATCAAGGTGGCCATCCTGGCCCCCCTCTCGGGCGATGTCAAGACCTTTGGCGAGTCTACCCGCAACGGCGCTATGATGGTCTTTGAAGAGGCCATTGCCGCTGGCTGGGAGATCGAAGCCGTCCTGGCTGACTCCAAGTGCGACCCGCAAGAGGCCGCCAACGCCGCCAATAAGGTCGTCTTTGAGGATGGCGTCAACTACATCATCGGTGAAGTTTGCTCCGCTGCCTCAATCCCTATCTCGGAGATCGCTGAGGCCAACGGCGTCGTCCAGATCTCGCCGACCTCGACCAACCCCACCGTCACCATCAACGAGGACGGCTCTACCAAAGACTATGTCTTCCGCGCCTGCTTCATCGACCCCTTCCAAGGTAGTGTGATGGCCCAGACCGCGGTCGACCTCGGCGCCTCTACCGCCGCTGTCCTCTATGACGTGGGTAACGACTATACCAAGGGCCTGGCCGAGTTCTTTATGGCCACCTTCACCGAGCTCGGCGGCTCTATCGTCGCTGAGGAAACCTATACCAAGGACGACACCGACTTTTCCGCTATCCTCGGTAAGGTCGCTGCCGCCGATCCTGATGTCCTCTTCCTGCCTGACTACTATGCCAAGAATAACCTCATCGCTGCTCAGGCGCTCGAAAAGGGCATCACTGCTACCTTCCTGGGTGGCGATGGCTGGGATTCACCCGACCTCGATATCGACAAGTTCGAGGGCGGCTACTTCTCTAACCATTACTCGCCCGAAGACCCCCGCCCCGTCTTGCAGAGCTTTGTCGCTGCCTATGAGGCCAAGTATGGCGCCGTGCCCGATGCCCTCGCTACCCTGGCCTATGACGCCGCTCGCTTGCTCCTGCAAGGTATCTCTGAGGCCGGTGTCGATGACCCCGCCGTGGTTAAGGATGCCCTGGCCGCCATCACCTATGACGGCGTCTCTGGCACCATTACCTACGATGAACAGCATAACCCGATCAAGAACGCCGCCATCA
>JAAYDS010000399.1 GCA_012729155.1 Chloroflexota bacterium
CCACATGCCGGGCTCCCCTCCACCGATTTGGCATCGGCGTCCTCAATCCGTCCAACGTTGTGCGGGTCGCGAAAGTGATCCATCACGATCTCGCTGTATGGTAGCGTTGACATACCTTACTCCTTCCCGAGCGGGCTGATGGCCCGCAGCTTGGTAACCACATCGGCCATGGCGTCTGCCACGGCATCTACATCATCATCGTTGTTGTATCGGCCAAAGGTAAACCGCACCGAACCATGGGCACGCTCGTGGTCGCCACCGATGCCCAGAATGACGTGGCTGCCCTCAAGCGAACGGCTAAAGCACGCCGAGCCCGTGCTCACGCTAAAGCCGCGTAGATCCAGATGCAGCAACACCGACTCACCCTCTACATAGCGGAACGAGACGTTGGCGTTATGGGGCAGCCGTTCGACGGAGTGGCCGTTAACGCGCGACTCTGGGATTGCGAGCAGCTTTGTTGTCAGGCGATCGCGATAACCTTGCAGACGCGCCGTCTCCTCAGGCGTAACCAGTTCTACTGCCGTGGCAAAGCCGACTGCCCCCGGTATGTTTTCAACACCGCCGCGACGATTGCCCTCTTGAAAGCCGCCATCCATCCATTTGGTGAGCGGTGTGCCATCGCGCACGTACAGCGCGCCGATGCCGCGTGGGCCATGGCTGAGATGCCCGGTTAACGAAACCAAATCAACGGGCACTTGCGTCACGTCGAGTTCTACCCGGGGAAAGCTGTGGCTGGCATCGGTATGCAGTAGCACGCCATGCTCGCGGGTAATGCCTCCTATGGCCTGCAGGTCTTGCAGTGTGCCGATCTCTTGATTAGCTGCCTGGATCGACACCAGGATCGTATCAGGCCGCAGGGCCGCACGCAGCGCATCGAGGTCGACGCGACCGTGCTCATCGAGCGCCACGCGCGTCACCTCAAAACCCTGCCGCGCTAGGCTGCGCACGCTGTGAAGCACCGCAAAGTCCTCGATGCCAGTGCTGATTATGTGCCGCCCCTTTTTATCCCCCAGTGCCATGGCGACGCCTTTGATGGCCATATTGCTGGCTTCAGTATCTCCCGATGTAAACACGATACTATCGGCCGGGGCGCGCAGTCGCGTGGCGATGGTAGCGCGAGATCGCTCGAGCGCCTCCTTGGCCTCAATGCCCAGCGAATAACCAAACTGCGAGGTCGCCACGGCAAAAGTGTCGAGAAAGTAGGGCATCATGGCTTGCAGCACGCGCTCATCCAGACGAGTGGCGGCGGCGTTGTCGAGATAGATGGTGCGCTGGTTCACAAGCTCCTCCTAGAGTGGCTGCTATCATGTTATTGATTAAATACATCAATATTATAATGAATAATGGCGAGCGGCACAAGTCCCTACCAATAATAGAGCGATTTACTCCATTATAGTCACAAGACGGCAGCAGCGTCAAGCTGGTACACTCACCACGACTAACACCGAGAGAGGGTGTGACTGGTATCTGGCACAGGTTTGGGTGGGTGCAGCAAGCGCCGCCGACGTGAAACGGGAGATGCTGGACCTTCTGGAGCAGGAGACGAGCCATGGCGGCAACGTGCCGATCGCGAGGCTGGGAGGCGATCTGCAGCGACGGTGATGCACGAAGAGGCGAGGCCGGAGTTACGGTTGCGGTGTTGCCGTGCGTGCTATCGAAGGGGCGCATAAGGCGCCTATCGCGACACGGCCAGCCCCAGACAGCTGCGTCGTACTATCCACCGGCAACAGGCGTCGCCCGCTTAAGACGCTCGTGACGCCTTAGCACAACGCGGCCAGGAAGGGGTGAAGCTGTTGGGGTGATTCGCGTCTGACCCGACCGTCATCTCTCAGTGCGATTATCATTTGAGTGGACGCAGCAACAGCCAACACCTCGCGCAGTTCGCGTTGACGATGGGGTGCTGCTGCAGTCAGGCTCTTCTATCGCAGTTCTGGCAGCAAGGGCCCAAATGTCAGGTAGTCGCTCGTCGTGCCGTCTGAAGCCGTGTGGATCAGCCGCTCTCCTGTGCTGGCGCTATAGAGGCCAATGCGCAGGTAAAAGGGGCCACCGCTCATGCTCTCCGGCACCGCAATGACGTGCCTGTCCACCACCTGCTCTCCCTGGCGCCATAGGCTCGTGGGGTAGTCGCCCTGTAGAGGCTGCTCGTCAGTCTGCGCCAGGATACGCCCGTAGGCGTTCACCAGATGAGCGAACACGGTATAGTCTTCTGTCATGGGGCGCAGCGCTTCCCAGTAGAGGTCGATGGTCCACTCGTCGCCCAACCTCGGCTGCACGGGGTTGACGCCAAATCCAAAGAGTCGAACGCTCTCGCCCCAGTCGATCTGCATCGGAGCGGCTGGCTCGTAGCGGGTCTCATAAGGCGGCACGACGCGGATTGCGCCAACCGCCGGGCTTGTACCCAACGATGCGCCGTTAGGTGCCTCGGCCTCCAGAGGGTCTCGTTGCACACCCCTGTAGACCGTCACGCGGATGTCGCCTCTTGTGGGAGTGTGCGCGACCGGCGAGATGGGAACCACGATCTCGTCTTGAATGATCTGGCCAGGAATCCAGTCTGACGTGGGCAATGCGCCGCCGCCGGGCATTGAATTGGCAATGCCCACCTGCATGCGCTGTCTGCCCGTCACCTCCACCGATACGGTATAGTCGACGGCCGGCCGTCTGCGAGCCAGCCACACCAATCGCACCGTTACGGTCTGTCCGCGGGGCACAGTGTCCCGGTCAATGCTATACCCCACAAGGTACAGATCGTCACCGTATTCGATGCCTACAGGCGCCACGTTTTCGTCGGCCAGATAGGCCAGGTTCATCTCAGGAGGTGCGCTGCGCTGTGTCGTGGCGGGTAACACCAACGCGGTAACGAACAACGCCACGGCGAGCCCCAGCGAGGCCATCCATTGCCCGCGCGATGGCAGCCAGGCACACCAACCAGCTGCCAGCAGCAGACTCGTGGGCACGGTCAGCGCCGATAGGCTTTCTGAAAGCAGCCCATCGTCTCGCCACAGGAGTAACCCGTAGCGTAGCCCACTGGCCAACGCAAATGTCCCCACCACCCACCAACCGTGGCGTGATTCTTGCTGCGCTGGCGACCACCAGCGGCGCAAAACTGCCAACCCGAGCCCGCCAGCACTGATGATCGCTAGAGCATCGAGCACTGTGTAGACCACGCGGTCTAGCGGGATACTGCGCCATCCCAGGGTGCCCCAGAGGCCTTGAGAGAGCCGCGTCACCACCAGGCGCGGGCTGACAGCCTGTAACCCAACGATCACCTGTGCCGCCTGTTGGGGCAGCGGCTCGCGAGCGGGTGTCAGGAGTGAGCAAAGAGCGCGTATGAGCAGGTATAGCCCGATACCCGACAGGAGATGCAGGGTTCTTTCGCGCCGTATGTGCGCGCCACGGGTATGGAGCACCGCGACCAAGGCAGCTAGGAGCGGCAGCGTGCTGATGGCGCCAACCGCCGGTGAGACTAGCACCCCGAGCGCTGGCGCCGCCACCCAGATCGACGTTAGCCACGAGGTGAGCGGCCGCTCCCAAAGGCGCACTGCCAACGCTAGCAGGGCTGCCGTCGTGAACGCGGCGAGCGCATCAGCGTTAGCGGTGGTGCTCGCAATGACCGAGGCTGGCAGCAGACCGATGGCCACCGCAGTCAACGTGGCTACCGAGCGATCTTTCGTGAGGCGGTTGGCAATTCCGTAGACGATCACTGTGGCGCCCAATATCGCCACCAACGACACGGCGCGCAGGAATCGCACGGCATTCGCCACCTCAGGAGCCGAAAGCCGATGCAGCAACGTGTTGCGATTGGCTGTCCCCGAAAGGTCATAGGTGCTCAGATACGGATTGGGGCGCATGGCGTCAGATGGCGAAGGATCGTCAGCAAACACCGCAATCGCGGCCTGTGCGATCCAGCGATAGGCCGGTGATTCGTGCACGACGCGGTGATCGGCGAACTGACTCACCAGTGCGGCATAAGCTGGCTCGTCGCCAGCTCCCCGGCGGGCCAGCGCTTGTGCAACAAAGGGGGCTTCCTCGGCGCCCTCGAGCAGCGGTAAGCGCGCCCCGTTGAGTAGGGCAGCGGCTATCACAACCAGCAACACCAACCCGAGTTGCCAGTGTGGCCTAGCGGCCGATAGAGCTGCAGCGAGGCGGTCTGCCAAGCCCCCAGAACGTTCTTGCGCGGCGCCCGTCACAAAAGCCCTCGATGCACTGTCCATCTACGCCGGGCCACAGACGTCGCTCAGCACACGCAGCATACGGTCAGCGATAGGTTCCCAGTCGAACAGGCGCGACAGTTCCTCTGCGCCACTCCCGATCTGTGTGGCCAGTTCGCGGTTTTCCCAGAGCCGCTGGATGGCATCAGCCAGAGCACCAGCGTCATTCGGTGGCACCAGCAGCACGTTGACATCAGGCACCAGCTCGGGTGTGGGCACTTGCGGTATGGTGCTGACCACAGGCAGACCATGCGCCAAGGCGGCCATCAGGCTGCCGCGCCGAAACGAGGCGCCGTCACGAAACGGTAAAACGCACGCATCAGAGCTCAGAAAGGCGGCCGAGACTTCTTCGTTGGGCATATAGCCAGTCCAAAAGACGTTGTCGCGCAGGCCTCGCTCTTGGATCAGTGCCTCGACGCGCTCGAGATACAGGCGGTTGGTGGGGTCCGAGGCGCCAACAGTCCCACCGATCATCATCAAGTGCGCAGGGATCTGCCGGCCCAGCACCATGGCGAGCGCCTCGATCAGCTCCTCGCCGCCCTTGCTCTCGTTCAAGAAGCCAAAGTAGCACAGCAGCATCGAGCGCGAGTTGACGCCCCAGCGGCGGCGCCAGGTCTCGCGGTCATAACCGTCTGGCAGGCGAGGTGTGATGTTAGAGCCGATAGGAATCAACTCCAGGCGGCGAATGCCGCTTACCGAATCCAAAGTGTGGCGGTCTTGCGCATTGGTCACGATCACGGCCGCGGCACTACGTGCCAGCTCATGGTTAACCCAGGTACGCAGACGGCTGGCCTTGGGGAACAGATACGGCACCAACAGGTCGTGGAAAGTCACCACAAAGGGGTACCGCGCGTAACGGCGTGGTAGCAGGTTGATAGCCGGATGCATGCCAAAAGCCGCTGTCTGATACTGGATGTTGATGACGTCGGGCCTGACCTGCTCGAGCAGTTCGCCAAAAGCCTTGTACGATGAGCGAAACGACCAGTCTGGCATCGCGGCATGCACTGTGATGCCTTCGCGCTCGCCACTTGGCCCCGCGTCACCCGATGTGAGCACATGAACCTCGACGCCGCGCGCTGCCAGACGCTGTCCGATGATGTGAGAGTAGTCAGCCACACCGCCTTCCATAGGCGGATACTCGCCGGTGACGAGCAGTAGGCGCAATGACTCTTTTGTCACGGCGTCACCTCTCTTGCCTGATGGGGGTCAAGCCCCGAGCATAACAGAGCCCTATAGGCCCGCATGCGCTCGCGGCGCAAGGCGCGCTTGTGGCCCAACAACCATTTGAATCCCTCGATGATGATCTCGGCGGCGTAGCCTGCCAGCAGGCTCGTACGCAATAGCCGCGCCTTGGTTGGGCCCTCGTGCTGTTCAAAGTAGCGCACCTTGCTGCTGTCAAAGAGCAGTTGTCTGCGGGCCAGAACCTGTCCGCTGCTCTGACCTTCGTAGTGTACCACAGTTGCCCGGGGTTCATATACGATGCGCCAACCTGCCGCTCGGAGTCGCCGACAGAGGTCGAGCTCCTCGGAATACATAAAGTACCCCTCATCGAAAACACCTACCTCATCGAGGGCCTCGCGTTGCACCAGCATGCACGCACCGGTCACCCAGTCGACGTCTTGCGTCACATCGTCTGGTGCGTCCTGCATCCGGTAGCGACGCGCCCAACGGTTCCGCGGAAACAAGCGCTCGAGCGGCGTGCTTTCCATGAGAGCCATCATCAGCGAGGGAAAGCGCCGCCGTGAGCTCTGCGGCGAGCCGTCGCCGTACACCAGGCGCGGGCCTACCACGGCGATATCTGGCGCGCTGTCAGCCAGATCGATCAACAGTGAGATGGCGTCTGGCCCCCCAGGCGAACGTGTCACAATCGTATCAGGGTTGAGCAGCAGCACATAGCGGCCTGAGCAGCGGCGCAGAGCCAGATTGTTGCCCCTCGTAAAGCCCAGATTGCGCTCAGCGTCGATGGCCTGAACCCACGGAAAGCGCTCTGCGAGCATGGTCAGTGTCCCATCACGTGAGGCGTTGTCGACCACCCATACGTCGACAGTGCGCTGCCCGAGGCTCAGCAGTCCGTCAGGGGCAACGTCACCGCCGTCGCAGAGGGCAAGCAGCGAGTCCAGGCACTGGCCGAGAAGCTCGCGCACATTCCAGCTTACGATGATGACGCTGACATCAGGCCGCCCTTCAGCCGACACCAAAGAGCTCCCGGGCGTTGGCGCTCGTTGCGGCGGCCAGGGCGTCCAGCGGCAAGGCTCTGATCTGCGCCAGGCGCTCTGCAACATAGACGACGTAGGCAGGCTCATTGCGGCGTCCACGCAGGGGTTGCGGAGCCAGGTAGGGGCAGTCGGTCTCAACCAAAAGTCGGTTGAGCGGGGCCAGCCGCGCTACGTCGGCCAGGCCATTCATCCGTTTGAAGGTGATTGGCCCGGCAATGCCGAGATAGAACCCGCGGTCGAGAGCCCAGCGTGCCAGTGTATCGCCTCCCATGAAGCAGTGCAGCACGCCTCGTAGACTGCGTGGTGCGTTCCCCACGATAGCCATGAGGTCGTCGTCGGCTTCGCGGCAGTGCAACACGACGGGCACGTCGAGCTCGACGGCCAGCTGAAGCTGGGCGCTCAACGCGTCGCGCTGCGCCTCTCTTGGGCTCAGATCATAGTGATAGTCGAGGCCAATCTCGCCGATGGCTGCCGCGCCTGACTGGCTGGCGAGAGCGATCAGCTCATCCAACGTTTCCTGGCTGATTGCTTGGCCTGAGAAAAGGGAGCTCGCCGCATGGGGGTGCACGCCCACGGCCGCATACACGTCCTGGTAGCGCTCACAGAGGGCTGTAGTTGCTCGCGAGCTGACGAGATCAGTGCCGCAAGTGATGATCGTCTGGACGCCGGCTGCCCTGGCTCGTGCAACTACCTCGTCGCGGTCAGGAGCAAAGCGCTCGGCGTCCAGATGGGCATGTGTGTCAATGAGCATCGTCTCGCCGGCCTGCCGCCTCAGGCCTCGAGGCCGGCGATGGCCAAGCCCTCGGCCAACACCGCGCTCACGCGCTGCTCGGCGGTTACCTCGCAATACACGCGAATGACTGGCTCTGTACCAGAGAAGCGAATCAGGGCCCACTGTCCATCCTCGAGCACATAGCGAAAGCCGTCACTCCGGTCGATCTCAACGACTTTGAGACCGGCGATGTGAGTGGGCTCTGCCGCCGCTACACGCTCGACCACCTCGGCCTTGCGCTCTGGAGGCATCTCTCGGTCAACGCGGTCATAGTAGTGTGGGCCCACCAGGTCGAACAGCGTCTCGATCAGCTGGCTTGGGCGCTTGCCGGTGCGAACCATCAGGTCGAGCAGGTAGAGCCCTGCTAGAATGCCGTCGCGCTCGGGGATGTGGTTAGCAAAGGCAAAGCCACCGCTCTCCTCACCGCCGATGAGCGCGTTGGTCTCGATCATTTTGGGTGCCACATACTTGAAGCCCACTCCCGTCTCGTATACCGGCACGTCATAGTGGGCGGCGAGCTTGTTCGCCATCACGGTGCTGCTGATCGAGCGCACCAGTGGCCCGCGCAGTCCGCGCACACCGAGCATATAGTAGGCCAGGAGGGCATACACCTGCAGTTGGTTGACGAACTGGCCATGCTCGTCCGCAAAGCCGACGCGATCGGCGTCGCCATCGTTGGCCAGGCCGGCGTCGGCGCCAAACGGTTCAATGGCCTCGAGCAGCCCCACCAGGTTCGAGGCGATGGGCTCCGGACGCACCATACCAGGAAAGAGCGGGTTGCGCTCGCCGTGAATCTCTTTGATGACAGTGGCGCCGCCGCCGAGGAGGCGCGTGAACCAGCCCTGCCCAACACCCCACATCGGGTCGGCCACGATGCGCAGCCCCGCTTGCTTGATGGGGTTGACGTCGATCAGTCGTGCGAGTTGCTCTTCGTAAGGGCCGTCGGGGTCGAATAGCTGAATCAGCCCCTGTCGCACGCCGGCGTCAAAATCGGTGTACTCTACCCGGTCGCTCTCTTGCGCTGCCGCGATGCGCCGCTCGACGAGCTCGAGCGTCTCGGGGGCCGCCGCGCCGCCATAGTCAGAGCGCAGCTTGTAGCCGCTGTCGGTAGGAGGGTTGTGGCTCGCGGTGATCCAGATACCCCCAGCTGCCCGTCGCGGCAAGATGTTATACGACAGCACTGGCGTTGGTGCAGCATGATCTGCCAGGAACACCGGTATCCCGTTGCCTGCGAGTACCTCGGCCACGGCTTGAGCAAACTCCTCGGAGAGAAAGCGCATGTCATAGCCCACGATCATCCCGCGCGCGGCCAGCCCTGAAGCATGCAGGTAGTCTGCCGTTCCCTGGGCGCAGTATCGAACGCTCTCAAACGTATAGCCGTCGGCAATACCTGCACGCCAGCCGTCGGTGCCGAACTTGATCGGTCTCTTGGACATAAAGCACCTCGCTTTGATGGGGCCTCTAGTCAATGGTGGGCGGTCTGCCGGTAGCGATCTTTTCCTCGAGCATCTTCAGATCATGCTCGACCATCATCTCTACCAACTCGTGGAAGCTTACCTGTGGCTCCCAACCGAGCACGCGTCGGGCTTTTGAGGCGTCACCTACCAGCTCGTATACATCTGCTGGCCGTAGAAACTGTGGGTCGGTGTACACATGGTCTTGATAGTCGAGCCCCAGGTGGCCAAAGGCCGCTTCAAGGAGCTCACGCACCGAGTGCTGCTCGCCCGTCGCCACCACAAAGTCATCTGGCTTGTCTTGCTGTAGCATCAACCACATGGCGCGGACATAGTCGCCGGCAAAGCCCCAGTCTCGCTTGGCGTCCAGGTTGCCCATCGGCAGGCGATCCTGTAGCCCCAGCTTGATGCGCGCAGCGTTGTAGGTCACCTTGCGCGTCACAAATTCGAGGCCGCGGCGGGGCGACTCGTGGTTGAACAAGATGCCCGACACCGCAAACAGGTCATAGCTCTCGCGATAGTTGATGGTGATCCAGTGGCCATAGACTTTGGCCACCCCATAGGGGCTCCGCGGATAAAAGGGCGTCGTCTCGCGTTGCGGCACCTCTTGCACCTTGCCAAACATCTCGCTGCTCGAGGCCTGGTAGACGCGGATGGTGGGATCGACCATGCGGATCGCGTCGAGCACCCGTGTGACGCCCACCGCCGTGAACTCGGCAGTCAGCACAGGCTGCTCCCACGAAGTGGGCACGAACGACATGGCGGCGAGATTATAGACCTCTTGCGGCCTGTGCCGACGCAGGATCTGGATGAGAGATACCTGGTCGAGCAAGTCGCCCTGCTCGAGGACAAGCCGATCCATGATGTGCTCGATGCGATGATAGTTGGGAGAGCTACCACGTCGCACCATGCCCACAACTCGGTAGCCCTCGTCGAGCAATAACTCGGCGAGATAGGAGCCATCCTGGCCAGTGACGCCGGTGATTAGTGCTGTTCTCTGCATAGCGTTTCCTTTCAAGCGGCATCGCCCCTGGCGGCCACCCTGGCACGCCAGTATGCGAGGGTGTCTTCGAGGCTCTGAGCGAGCGGCACCATCGGCCGCCAACCCGTCACATAGTTTAGCAGAGCGGCGCTACCCACCACGTTAGGCTGGTCGCTGGGGCGCATACGGTCAGGGTCGCGCTCGACTTGAATCTCGACCTGCACCAAAGCCAGCAACCTGTCGAGCAACGCCTGGATGGGCACCGAGGTGCCCAGGCAGATGTTGTACACGGCACCCTTCTCGCCCTCTTCGAGAGCGAGGCGATAGGCACGCACCACGTCGCGCACGTCACAAAAGTCACGGCGAGCTGCCAGATTGCCCACCTTGAGCAGCGGCGGTTGCAGCCCTGCCTCGATGAGCGCTACCTGCCGACTAAAGTCTGGCACCACAAAGCCTGGGCGTTGCCGTGGGCCAATGTGGTTGAACGGTCTCACTCGCACAATGTGTAGCCTGTGGCTGTAGCAGAACATGCCGGCCATCAGGTCTTGGTTTACCTTGCTCAAGGCATACGGGTTGGTGGGCTGCAGGGCGCACGATTCGGTGATGGGCAATGCATCGGACGGCACGCGTCCGTACTCGTCAGCAGAGCCGACTACCAAAACACGCGCTTGAGGGCATAACTCGCTCATCGCGCTCAGCAGGTACAGCTGCGGCAGCGTGTTGGCCTGCAGAGTGCCTGCCGGATCAGCCCATGAGGCCGCCACCGAGGCCTGAGCGGCAAGATGGTAGATGCGCTCTGGCTGCGCTTGGGCGAGCATACGGCACACGGCCCGCTCATCGGTCAGATCGGCCTCGATCAGCTCCAGGCGGTCTCCATGATGGGCGATGTTGGCGCGACTGCCGCCTGGACGGATCACACCCAGGATTTCGCAATCGTCGTCGGCCACAAGCAGGTCGGCGAGGTGCGAACCCGCGAACCCGCCGATGCCGGTGATCAGCACGCGCATAGACTCTCCTTTGGCAGGCTAGAGCTGTCTAGCGCGAGTATAGCAGACGCTCGCAAGGCGGCAAGTGCCTGAGACGCAGAAACCAGCGCTATGCCAGAGACGACCCGGGGGCCCGTCATGGCAGGCCCTCGGGTCACACATCGCCTAGAGGCCCGCAGCCTGACGGAGAGCCTCGACGCGGTCGAGACGCTCCCAGGGGGCGTCGATGTCGGTGCGGCCGAGATGGCCATAGGCTGCAGTAGGTTGGTAGATGGGGCGACGCAGGTCAAGATCTCGTATGATCGCCGCAGGGCGCAGATCAAACACCTGGCTGACGATCTTCTCCAGACGCTCGTCGGAGAGACTGCCGGTGCCAAAGGTTTCGATATTGATCGAGACGGGGTGAGCGACGCCGATCACGTAGGCGATCTGGATCTGGCAGCGATCTGCCAGGCCAGCGGCCACGATGTTCTTGGCTACCCAGCGTGTGGCATACGAGCCCGAACGGTCGACCTTGGTGGGGTCTTTGCCAGAAAAGGCCCCGCCGCCGTGAGGCACCATGCCGCCGTAAGTGTCAACGATGATTTTGCGGCCTGTGAGGCCAGAGTCTCCCATGGGTCCGCCGACCACAAAACGGCCGGTGCCATTGATGACATAACGGGTGTCCGCAGCGAGTAGGTGCTCAGGGATGGTGCCGCGCACCACTAGCTCCGCAAGATCCTGACGCAGCTTTTCGACCGAGACATCCGGGTCGTGCTGGGCCGCGAGCACCACGGTGTCGATGCGCGCTGGCTTGCCATGGCGATACTCGACCGTCACCTGAGACTTGCCGTCGGGCCGCAGATAGGGCAGGGTGCCATCTTTGCGCAAAGCAGATAGCTGCTTGACGAGGCCGTGCGCCAGCATGATGGGCATTGGCATCAGCTCGGGCGTCTCATTGCAGGCATAGCCAAACATCATGCCCTGATCGCCGGCGCCCACCTGATCGGTGTCATCGCCGCCAGCGCGGGCCTCCTGCGAGGCGTCGACGCCCATGGCGATATCGAGCGACTGCTCGTGAATCGAGGTAATGACGCCGCAGGTCTGGCAGTCAAAGCCGGTGTCTGAGCAGCAATAGCCGATACCGTTGATTGTCTCGCGGACGATCTTGGGTACATCGACATAGCAGTCAGTGGTGATTTCTCCCTGCACAAGCACCAGGCCGGTGGTCACAGCGGTCTCGCAGGCCACGCGACCGTATGGGTCTTGCGCCATGATGGCGTCTAGAACGCCGTCAGAGATGAGGTCACACACCTTGTCAGGGTGTCCCTCAGACACCGACTCAGAGGTGAAGAGGAACCGCGGCGAGCGCATCAGGTTGTACATGCAGCCTACTTCCTTTCTGGGCAGAGTTGATCCCTCGCAGCGCTGGCGATCAGGTGCCGCTTTGCCACGAGGTGAGATAGGTCTGCTGCGCGTCGGTCAACGTATCGATAGTCACGCCCATGGCCCGAAGCTTGAGCATGGCGACCTGCCGATCGATCTCGCGGGGCACCGAATAGACCGACTTGGTCAGGCGATCGTGGTTCTTGATCATGAACTCGGCGCACAGGGCTTGGTTGGCAAACGACATATCCATCACCGCTGAGGGGTGCCCTTCAGCGGCGGCGAGGTTGATCAGGCGTCCCTCGCCGAGAACGTTGATGCGTCTCCCATCGCTCAGGCGATACTCTTGCACAAAGTCGCGCACCGAGCGCACCTCGGTGGCCATGTCGGCAAGACCGACGAGGTTGATCTCAACGTTAAAGTGGCCCGAGTTGGCGATGAGCACGCCATCCTTCATGCGCTCAAAGTGCGCTGTGTCGAGCACGTGGGCGTCGCCCGTTGCGGTGACCACGATGTCGGCTTCTGTGGCCGCCTGGAGCATTGGCATCACACGGTAGCCGTCCATAAGGGCCTCGAGGGCGCGCAGGGGGTCGACCTCGGTGACGATGA
Source organism: Chloroflexota bacterium (assembly GCA_012729155.1). Lineage (GTDB taxonomy): Bacteria > Chloroflexota > Anaerolineae > UBA1429 > UBA1429 > JAAYDS01. Next base: position 12,593 of record JAAYDS010000399.1, read on the forward strand.
CGTTGGCGCCCATGCCACGGGCACGCATGGCGATGCCGCGGCTGCACCAGCCATAGCCGCATACAACAAATGTCTTACCGGCGAGCAGCGTGTTTGTGGCGCGGATGATGCCATCGATCGTGCTCTGGCCAGTGCCGTAGCGATTGTCGAACAGATGCTTGGTGTCAGCGTCGTTGACCGCTACGATGGGGTACTCGAGTTTGCCTTCAGCCTCGAGGGCTCGCAGTCGGATGACGCCTGTGGTGGTCTCCTCGGTGCCGCCGATGACATCACTCAGGGCCTCGCGACGATCGCCGTGTAGAATTGACACCACGTCGGCGCCGTCATCCATGGTCACGTTGGGGCGATGGTCGATGGCAGCCGTGATGTGGCGGTAGTAGGTCTCATTATCCTCGCCCTTGATGGCAAAGACGGGCATCTCGTCGCGCGCCACGAGGGCCGCGGCCACATCATCCTGCGTAGAGAGCGGATTAGACGCACAGAGTACGACTTCGGCTCCGCCATCCTGCAGTGTGCGCATGAGGTTGGCGGTCTCGGTGGTCACGTGTAGACACGCCGCCATACGCACGCCCGCAAAGGGGCGCTCTTTGGCGAGCCGCTCGCGGATCTGCCTCAGGACAGGCATCTCACGTTCGGCCCAGGCGATGCGTCTGGCGCCCTGGTCGGCAAGGCTCAAATCTCGGACGTCGTATTGCTTCACGGGTTGTCCTTTCAGATGCTCTTGTGTCTAGAGGGCGCCAGTGAAGAGGGCGCACTCGGCAGGCGTCAGTGTATCAAAGTAGGTCAGGCATCGGAATTCGCTGTAGCGCGCTGCGATCTGCTCGCGATCGAGCCGGCGCAGCCTATCGATTGAAAAGTCCTGCACTGTAAACGAGGCCACCACCGTGCCGTGGACCACGGCGCGCCGCAGGCCCTGAGGCGAGAGGTCGTTGGTGGCTGCGAGATAACCTATCACACCGGCGGCGAACGTATCGCCAGCACCGGTTGGGTCCACGACATCCTCGATGGGAAAAGCGGGCACGATAAAGAAACGCTCCCCGACGCTGTCGCCTCGGGTCACCAGCATGGCCCCATGCTCGCCTCGCTTGATGATCAACGCTTTGGGCCCCAGAGACAGGATCGTATCGGCACCACGCAGTAGGTCGTGCTGCTGCGAGTAGAGCCTGATCTCGGACTCGTTGAGCAACACCAGGTCGACCATCGACATGGCTTGTGTCAGGCTGTCGCGCTTGGATGTCATCCAAAAGTTCATCGAATCCAGCGCCGTGAGGCGCGGCGAGCGCACCTGCTTGAGTACCTCGATCTGCAGGTCAGGGTCGATGTTGGCGAGAAAGACGTAATCGGTGTTGGCATATGCCGGTGAGATTTCGGGGTGAAACGTTGCAAAGACGTTGAGCTGTGTGTCGAGCGTCTCGCAAGCGTCCATGTTGGTGCCATAGCGCCCAGACCAGAAGAAGGTGCGACCAGGCGCATGCTGCAAGCCAGAGGTGTCGATATCGCGCGAGGCGAAAAATGCGAGGTGTTCGGCATCAAAGTCGTCGCCCACCACGCCCACCATTCGCACCTGACTATAGAGGCTAGCGGCCGTGGCAAAGTAGGTGCAGGCCCCGCCCAGCGTGCGTTCGCGCCTGCCCCTGGGCGTCTCGACGGTGTCAAAAGCGACAGAACCGACAACAAGAATGCTCACACCACGTCTCCCTCTAGCGCTGTAGCTGACGGGTCGTCCGCCGATCGCTCGTCCTGTTCGGTTTGACTTTGCGGGGGATATCTTTGTTGCATGGTGCGCGCTAAATCGCGAGTGAGATTGAGGATCAGCTCGGCCAGCTCGATATCGAGCCCGCCGAGGCCACATGAAGGTGACACCATGCTCTGGCCCACCGCTCGTTCGCGGTCGATGCCCGCCGCGGCCAGCGCATCGAGCCCCTGCTCGATGCGATCTGCAAGGCTCTCGGGCGACTCCCAGCGCGCAGGCATACCCGCCGGCACCATGCCCCAACACAGGATGCCGCCTCGCTCGACAAACGTGGCCAGCGGCTCGGCGTACGCCAACAGCGACGCCATATAGTCATATGCATCCCAACTGATGAGCCGTGCAGAAGTGTCGAGGATTACTGACCAGTCAGTGGCGCCGCAACAGTGGACGCCGCCGATGCCCTGGATGCCCGCCAACACCTCACTGAACAGCGAGATGGCACGCTCTCGGCTAAATGGCACAAACGACGAGCCAAACGACGCCATATAGGGCTCGTTCAGGATGATGATGGTCTCGCCGGCGACGCGCCGCAGCACGCGCTCTTGCCAGGCGGCCTTGAGGCGCAGGTGCTGCGCCGTGGCCCCCTCAAGCACGCGGTCGTAGAGGATCGGTCGGCGCTGCTCATCGAGCATGGTGAGCGACCAACTTACCGGCCCCGTAATCTCGCCCTTGATAGCCTTTAGCTTGCTGCCTGCGAGCCGTCGCAGCAGCGCATCGAGGCCCGTGGCATGGCTGGCGCTGATGCGGCCGTACTCTACGTCATTGTCGAGATAGGCCAGGTGCAGTTCTCCTAGCTCGCGCTCGAGGATGGCGCCATGCTCGACGAACGAAACGCCTGCATCCTCACGCAGCCCAGGAAAGCCCTCTGCATACAGCGCATACATGTTCTCAAGAGGCGAGCGACGCGGCAATTGGGGCCAGCTGGGTAGCTCTGCAAAGCGCTCCAGAATGGCCTCGACGGCAGGCTCTGCCTCATCGTGGGGCAGGCCGTCGAGCAGTATCGCTTGCCACGCAGGCTCGAATGTCACGCTATCGACACCTCTCCACAAAAAAACGCTCCCCGAAAGGGGAGTTCTGGGCGCTCCCTCATCTTTCAGGCTGGTAAGCCTGCCGGACTTGGCACCTCGGGCTTGTTTTGAGCCCAGGTTGCCGGGGTTTCGTCGGGCCGGTCCCTCCACCCCTCACGATGAGCGTTACCAAAGCTGATGTTAGCATACTGAAGCGGCCATGTCAAAGGCCCTGGCTGGCCAGTTCAGCTCTGTTGCCTAGCGCATGAGCTCGCGGTTGGCCCGTTGCTTGCGTCGCCGCCTGAGGGCGCCACTAACCAGGACAAACAGGATCAAGAGCGCTGCGGCCGCCATCATCAGGCCGACTGCCATTCTGCCGATGCCTGCCCAGTCGTACCAGGTCTGTTGGTAGCTCAGCGGCCGCACCTCACCGCTGCCAAGCAGCCAGTGGGGCGGGGCGGCTATCTCGTCAAACGCGAGCGTGTAGACCCAGCGGGTGTTGGTGGGTAGCGTCTCCCAGAGCGATACTTGATCCCGCAGTGCCAACAATGCCAGTTCGTGCGCCACAGCAGCAGCACCGCCTTCGGGCGCCTGAGCGTGCAGTTCGATCATCCACCAGTTCGCATAGTCAGCGTCTACCTGCCAGGCCTCGTGAAAAGCACTCGAGTCTACTACCTCGGCATAGCTGAGCTGCTGCCCCCACGCCGCCACTGATCGGCTCAGCGTTGGGCCTGCCCCTCGCCAGGGCATGGCCAGGAGTTCTGACAGCAAGCCGCCTTGCACCTGCCAGGCCTGCACCAGGCGCTCGGCTGTGGTAAGCAGCTCAGCCGGAGACGCGTACGAGGCTACCACGTTCAGGCGACGTCGATTTGAGGCCGCATCCAACTCTAGCGTGGCCTGCACGTCGGGCACGCTCTGCGCCGCCGCGAGATGAGCCTCGAGGGCCTCGTCGGCGGCCGTCAGGGCAGGGCCATACAGCAGCAAATCGTAACTGACGCGGCGCTCGTTTGGATAGAGCGTCACCGTGGTTTGCGCATGCTCAAACGGAGGCGCAAACCGCGTCAGATTCTGCGCTGCCGGTAGCTGGCCAGCCTCGCCTAGCAGGGCGATGGCCTCGGCCACCGCGCCCTGGCGCGCCAGATCAAGGCCCCAGCGCATCACAAACTCGGTCTGCGCATCGGCGATCTGCTGACTGGGAGCGATTTCGGCCGCGTGGTTCAGGTAGCGAATGGCGCCGGCGGGATCGCCCTCATCGTGCGCCGCAAGCGCAGCTTGATAATAGGCATCAGCCAGCCTGGTGACGAGGTCTCCACCGGTTTTGGCGGCTGCGCTGGCCTCGTCGAGCTGCTCGATGGCCAGCAGCATGTGATTGAGCCGTTGCTCGGGCTGTTGGTCTGCCAGCGACAGGTAGGTATCGGCAAGCAGCAGATGAGCTGTGACGTCGTCGGGGCGGGCATCGACCTTCTGGTGCAAGGCCGCCAATAGCCGGGCTGTCAGGTTAACGCCAGCGTCACCCTGTGGCCGCGTGGGCAGCCAGGCCGCCAGAGACGAGAGCGAGGCGTGGGCGGTATCCGTCTCTGGTCGCAGCAGCGCGGCGTCGATGGTTGGGTTGAGCATCTGCAGCGATACGTCGCCTGCCGGCCCCTGCCAGTCCCAGATCAGCTCACCGTGGGAACGGCGCTGTGGCGCCGGCTCGACGCTAATCAAGGCGCCGGGCTCATGCTCGGCTAGTTTTAGCGACAAGCGGACATCACCGGGCTTGCCCCAGCGAGCAGACTGGCCCGTGGCCACAGTAGCTACCAGCAAGGGCGCGTCAGTCGCCGTCAGCGAGAG
>JAAYDS010000400.1 GCA_012729155.1 Chloroflexota bacterium
CAACGCAAAGGAGCTGCCCATGCCGCAACGTCAACCCTATCTGCGCGCGCGGGTGTCGCTGACGCAAGCGGCCCTGGCCCGCGCCGCCGCGTCGCCCGCGCCAGCCGCTGCGCCCGCACACCTGTGGGAGGTGGTGCTGCTGGCCGCCGGGCCCGCCAACGGCCTGCTGTTTGGCGGGCAGGCGTTGGCCAATGCCGCACCGCTCTTTGCCGGGCGGCCGGTGTATGTCGACCATGCCCTGCCGCTCGAAGCGACCCGACCGGGCGGGCGCTCGGTGCGCGATCTGGCGGGCCGCATCGTCTCTGCCCGCTGGGATGGCCGCGCCGGCCTGCTGCGCGGGCGCGTGGCGCTCTTGCCGGGCGCGCTCTGGCTGGCCGAGCTGGCCCGCAGCCTGGGCGATGCTGACTGGTTCGGGCTCTCGGCCGACCTGTGGCTCGAGCGCGAACGGGCGGCGGCCCCGCCGGGCACGGCGCTGCCGGTGCGGCGCATCGTGCACGTCAACAGTGTAGATGTGGTGGTCAATCCGGCCGCAGGGGGCCGGTTTGTGCAGCCGATCGATGAGCACAAGGAGTATGCCATGAGCGAGCTACGACCTAACCTGGCGCCCGATGGGGCGCTCGAACGCCTGCAGGCCGCCCACAGGGGCGAGCCCCCCGAGGCAGCGCCCACTGGGGCGGCGCCCGATGCGGCCGGCGCGCAGCCGTCGGCGGCCAGCGCCCAGCCTATGGTGGCCACCGGCCCGTTGAGCCAGATCGAGGCGGCCGTGCTGATCCCCATCGCCGAATATGTCGAGGCGCAACTGCGCGCCGCGCATCTGCCCGAGCCGCTGGCGCAGCACGTGCGCCACGAGTTTGCCCACGGCGGCCAGCCCGAGGCGGTGCGCGGCAAGGTGGCCGCGCTGCAGAGCGCCTGGGCCGAGGCCCGCGCGCAGACGAGCATCAGCGGGCTGGGGCCCATCACACAGGTGCGCAGCGGGCTAGACCGGCTGACGCTGGCCTTTGAGCGGCTGATGGGCCTGCCGCAGACGCCCGCCCACCGCGACGCCGAGCGGCTGACGGGCATCCGCGAGCTGTACGACCGCCTGACGGGCGACTGGGAGCGCACCGGCCTGTTCCGCGGCGAGCGCGTGACGCTGGCCAACGCCACCACCACCACCATGGCCGAGGTGACGGCCAACGTGCTCAACAAGGCGCTGCTGCACGCCTACGAGCAGCGCGAGCACTGGTGGCGGCCCATCGCCCATGAGGAGGATTTTGCCACGCTCAACACCGTGCGCTGGATCACCCTGGGCGGCCTGAGCGACCTGGACACGGTGACCGAGGGCAACCCCTATGTCGAAAAGACCTGGGACGACGCCGCCGAGACCAGTGCCTTTATCAAAAAGGGCAACTATATCGGGCTGACGCTGGAGATGATCGACCGCGACGACGTGGGCGCGGTGCGGGCCATTCCGCAGCGGCTGGGGCTGGCGGCCTATCGCACCCTGTCGAGCGCCGTGGCAGCGCTGTTCACGGCCAACAGCGGGGCTGGCGTCGAGCTGGCCGATGAGGAGTACCTGTTCAGCGCGGCACACGACAATGTGGGCTCGTCGGCGCTCGATGCCACCAGCTGGGATGCGGCCGTCCAGGCCATGTTCACGCAGGCCGAAGCTCACTCTGATAAGCGGCTGGGCATCCAGCCGGCCTATTGCCTGGTGCCCATCGAGCTGCAAAAGACGGCCGTGGGCCTGTTCACCACCACGCTCGAGCCTGGGCGGGCGGGCAACACGCGGGCCATCGAGGGCCTCAATCACAGTGTGATTACCGTGCCAGATTGGACGGATGCCAGCGACTGGGTGGCGGCGGCCGATCCGGCCGACCTGGCGGGGGTGTGCATCGGCTACCGCTTTGGGCGCGCGCCCGAGCTGTTTGTGGCCGACAGCCCCTCGGCGGGCAGCATGTTCACCCACGATGAGTTGCGCATCAAGGTGCGCTTTGTGTATGCGGTGGGCATCGGCGACTATCGCGCGCTCTACAAGGGGCTGGTGGCCGACGAGTGATGCGGCTGTGATGGCGCGGGGGCTGTGGCACAGGCCAGGCCCCCGCGCAGCGCCGGTGCGCTATGTTGCGTGCTCAACCCGCTTCCAGTGGAGGCGCCACTTCCAGCGCACGCTGGTGATGCCGTGCGCGCGGATGTGGTCGATGGCGCGCTGGCTGTGGATAAAGCCATAGGTGCTCACCATGTGTTCTACGCTGTCATAGTCCTGGTCGGTGTAGAGGTCAAAGTAGGCATAGCCCAGCTTGGGCAAGATGTCGCCGGGCCAGAGCGGGTTGAGCGACTCGTCGCGCGGCCGGCCGGTGATGATGGGCTCGAACTCGCCGCCATACCAGCCAGGGGCCACGTCGCTATGCAGCACCAGGCCGCCAGGGCGCACTACGCGCTCCATCTCGGCGCACACGCGGCGCGGGTCGCCGTTGGCCTGGGTGATGCCCACGGCCGCGTCGGCCAGGCCGCTGGCCAGGGGAATGTGCTCGCCATCGCCGCTCTCAAAGCGGACGTTGCTCAAGCCCAGGGCGCGGGCCTCGCGCTCGGCCACGGCGCGCATCGCGGCTTCGGGCTCGATGCCGATCACCAGCGCCGCCCAGCGGGCCAGCGCAAAGGTCGAGAGCCCCGTGCCCGAGCCGACGTCGACGACCACCTGACCGTCGAGCCCAAAGCGCTCGTTGATGACGGCCAGCGGCTCGGGGCGCTTGGGGATGCGCGCAAAGGCGTCGTACACCTCGGGATAGTCGCGATAGAGGATATCCCAGCGGCCCTCGAGCGAGGCGGGTCGGTCTGTTGCGTCCATGGCAGCTCTCTCCCTGCGGCTAACGTGTCGCGCCCCGTCGGCGGGGCTATGAGGCGGCCAGCACCGTAAAGGCCTCGTCGAGCCGGTCGTGAGCGCCGTCGGCAAAGGCCACCTCGAGCGACCAGGCGCCAGGCGCGGCGTCGGCGGGCAGGTGCACGCTGGCCGTCACGCGCTCGGCGCCCGACATGACGTTGTCGGCGGTGAGCACGCGGTCGCCCCTCGTCAGGCGCACCGTCTCGGCCTGGCCAAAGCCTCGGCCTGTGATGGTCAGGGCCACATCGCTGCCCGCGGCACCCTGGGCGGGCTCGACCTTGCGGATGAGCGGCTCGGCGCCGCGGCGGTCTCCCTGAGCGGCCAGCACCGAGCGGGTGCCAAAGTAAAAGCCAGCCACGGCCACCACCAGCGTCGATACGGTGGTGAGGATCTGCTGGGCCAGGTCGACGGCGGCCTCGGGCTTTTCGGGGCGCAGCGTCACGTCATAGCGGCGAGCGTCGCCCTCGCCACTGGCCGTTACGGCCACTGTGCGTTCAGGCGGCAGTTGGGCGTATTCGGCCTGCGTGAGGCCCGTCGAGCGATAGGTGTGCTCGCCGCCCAGGTCGCCATAGAGATAGACGGCCTGGATGCTAAAGATCAGGATCAGCGCCAGGGCGATCACGGCGCGCACGCTGCCCTCGGGCAGGCCCAGCGAGTGGCCCGGCTGGGTGAGGCCGAGCACGGCAAAGATGGCCACCAGGCCGCCCAGCACGGCCAGCAGCGCGCTGACGCCGATCACCAGCATCAGCGTGAGCGACATGGTCGATCCGGCGCCGGCGGTACGCTCGATGAGCCAGGTGGCCAGCGTGATGCCGACGATGACCACGACGATCAGCCCAGCCAGCAGCCCCATGAGCACGGCCACGGCGCGGCGCACGTCTTGGCGGGCGTCGATGACCACGCGGGTGGCAGGTCCGGCGTCAACGGCCTTGGTGGCGTGGCGCCGGTCGCGGTCGGGCTGCGTGTCGGCGTCTTGAGGCGGAGTGGGTGTGGGGCTGGTGCTCATGGGGGCTCCTCGAGGTGCATCACACAGCACCTCACGGCCAGATGATAGCACAAAAGCGTAGGCAACGGCGTAAATGCGGCCCTGCGCCGCCGAGAACAGAGCCAGGAGGTGCATGATGGCATGGAGCGAGTGGCTGCGGGGCGTCTGGCGAGACCCGCGCACGCAAGAGGTGGTGCGCCAGGTGCTGGTGGCGCTGTTGCTGGCGCTGCTGTCGGTGCTGGGCTATGACCGCGCCGTGGCGCAGCCGCGGGCGGCAGCGCAGCTCGAGGCGCTCGAGGGGCGTA
>JAAYDS010000401.1 GCA_012729155.1 Chloroflexota bacterium
CCTACGAGTGATCGTAGAAGCCATCAGCTTGGGCGGTTCGAACGGGCCTGCGAGTGAGCAGTGCCCGCCCAGGGGAGTGCTTCATTCCCCTCAACGCCCGCCAGTATGCCACCGCCGGCCGTCGCGGTCAAACGGACGGCCGGCGGGCTTGAGGCGTCGGCTAGCGGATCAGCCCCGCCTCGAGGTTGCCGTACTTGACGCGGGCGGGCACGATGTCGTCATAGCGGCGCGAGAGGGGATCCCACCCGCGGGCGATGGCCATCTGATGCCCAAAGTAGTGCAGCGGCGTGGCATAGAGCAGCGGTGTGGCCAGCTCGTCGAGGCTGGGCAGCTGCACCGTCTGTGCGGCCATCTCTTTGATGGGCGCGGTGACATTGTCGGTGAACACCACCGAGGGCGCTTTGACGTAGGCGTTGCTGGTGAGCACATCGAGCACGTGAGCGCTCGAGCGGCCCTCGGGCGCCAGGAAGAACATGGGCGTGACCTGATCGACCTCGCGGTAGCGCCCGTGCAAAAAGTCCTCGAGCTCGCACGACTCGCTGTACATCTTGGCCATCTCGATGACCTTGAGGGCGCCCTCGTGCATGGTGCCGATGTTGGGGCCGCTGGAGAGGATGAACACCATCTGTGTGCTGGCATAGGCCTGCACCAGGGCGTCGATCTCGCCGAGCTGGACCTCGAGGAAATGCCTGACGGCCAGGGCCGCCTGGTCGATCTGGCCGCGCCAGTAGGCTTCGTCGGCGGCGGTGAGGCGGCCACGGGCCTTGCCCAGCGCGATGCCCAGCAGGTAGAGGCTGACGAGCGACTGGATGTACGACTTGCTCTTGACGGGGGTGAGGTCGGTGTCGCCACCGGTGAGCACCACACCCTGCGCGGCCTGCGCCACCGAGGCTCTGGGGTAGGCAGTGATGGCCAGGGTTTGGGCGCCGTTGGCCTCGGCGTTACGCATGGCGTCGACCACGGTGCCGGTGCCGCCGGTGGTTGAGATGCCGACGACCAGCGCCTCGCTGTTGAGCACGGCGGGCTCGCCATAGGCGGCCAGGTCAAAGGCGTAGCAGCCCTCGCAGGGGATGCCCGCGAGCCGCTCCCAGATGCGCTTGCCCACCTCGCCTGCGTAGCACGAGGTGCCTGCGCCGATAAAGTAGACGCGGCGGATGCGCTCCAGATCGACCTTGGCCAGCCAGCGGGCGATGGTCTCATCACCAAGGTCTAGCGACACCTGCCAGGTCTCGGGTTTGGTCAGGTCCATGATGTTGTTGAGAATCGGATATTCGCTCATATCACTGCCTTTCATTGACGAGGTCCCACGCCAGGGTGGCCGCGCCCAGCAGGCCGACGTGGTCGGGGTTGAGGCTCGAGGGCACCATGCCCTGCAGATCGGAAAGGGCGCCGGCCAGGGCGGTGGTCTGGACGATGTGCCATACGCGGGGCAGCAGCCAGCCATCAGCCCACACGCCGCCCCCCACCACGATCGTCTGCGGATCCAGCAGATTGACCAGGTTGGCCAGGGCGATGCCGAGGGCGCTGACCATATCGTTGGCCAGGCGCACCGCCAGCGGGTCGCCGGCATCGGCGTGCACAAAGATGGTGTGGGCGTTGAGTTGAGCAGCGGCATCAGCCGCCGCCAGCGGAGAGCGCGGATAGGCGGGCAGCAGCTCGCGGGCGCGCTCGATGAGCCCGCCACCCGAGGCCACCGGCTCGAGGCAGCCACGGCGCCCACAGGGGCAGGCCACGTCTGGCGCGATGCCGGTAAAGCTGTGGCCGAACTCGCCGGCGTGGTTACCCGCGCCGCGCACCAGGCGCCCGTTGGTGACGAGCCCAGCAGCCGTGCCGGTGCCCACGTTGAGATAGACGAAATCGTCGGCGTTGCGGCCCGCGCCCCAGTAGAGCTCGGCCAGCGTCGCTGCGTGCACATCGTTGTCGACGGCGGCGCGCAGGCCGTAGCGGGCGCCAAAGCGCGCCGTCATGTCGACCGGCGCTGAGATGGGGATGTTCATGGCCCGCACCCAGACGCCGGCGGCCGGGTCGGTGCGCCCGACGACGCCAAAGCCCAACGCCAACGGTGCGGGGGCCGACCACTCGGCCATAAAGCCGTCGAGGGCGGCCTGGATGCTGGCCAGCGAGGTGTGTTGCGTCGAGCGATCCATGGGATAACGCTCAGAGCGCAAGATCTCACCGGCGCGGGTGACGGCGCCCACGGCGATCTTGGTGCCGCCCACGTCAACGCCAACGACGACGTCTGCTTTGGTCATCTGGCGCCTCGCTCAGGCAAAAGTGGGCAGGTGGTCGGCCTGGGCGGTCAACAGCTCGTCGAGCATGGCGCGGGCATCGGCCACCGAGGCCACGCCGTGTTCGGCCAGCAGGGCCTGCAGGGCCAGGGCACGGTCGCCATTGACGGCGGCCAGCGAGGTGAGCTCTTGCTGATCGAGACGGGCGCGCAGCACGTCGACGGCGCCCACCGGCAGGTCGAGGTTGCGCAGCGGTTGGATGCCGTTGCCGTCGATGAGGCTTGACACCTCGATCACGGCCTCGTCTTGCAGGTCGGGCACGGCGCCATAGTTGGGCACGTTGACGGCCACCACCTTGGGCTGGTTGGTGATGAGCGCGGTGATGATCTCCATGACGTCCTCGCCCGAGCGGCGCACGGGGATGGGCACGCGGCCGTCGGCCTCGGCTTGCAGGCGTTCGGTGCGGTCAACGCGGCCACGGTTCTGCTGGTCGATGGGAAAGAGCCCCTCGCCGTAGGCGGCGCCGTAGCCGGTGCGCTCGGTGACGAACCAGGGGAAGAACTCCATGATGTGCTCGTGGCCTGGGCCAGGGAAGCGGCCGTAGAGTTCCATCAGCTCAAAGCTGGCGGGGCGGTCGGCCGGGCCCTTGGCACGGAGGAGCTCCCACAGGGCGGGATAGGCGTCGACGCCGTTACGCAGCAGGGTGGTAAGCCAGACCATGTGGTTGATGCCAGCAGCGCGCACCTCGAGCTCGTCGCGGGGCACGCCCATGTACTCAGCCAGGTAGGTGACGGTATTGGGCACACCGTGGCACAGGCCCACCACGGGCGTGTCGGTCTCGCGGGCCACCGAGCGGCAGATAACCGTCATGGGGTTGGTGTAATTGAAGAGGATGGCGTCGGGGCAGAGCGTCTCCATGTCCTCGGCCACGCCCACGATGACCGGCACGTGGCGCAGGGCGCGCGAGAGGCCGCCAGGGCCCACCGAGTCTCCCACCGTCTGGGTGATGCCGTATTTGAGCGGGATCTTGAGGTCCTTTTCCCAGGCGGGGTGGCCGCCCACCGAGATGGTGGTGATGACATAGTCGGCGCCAGGGAGCATGTCGCGGCGGTTGGTGCTGGCCTCGACGGTGAGGTCGGCGCGCTCTTGCGCGATCATCTGGCGCGCCAGGCGCGCGGCAAGGTCGAGCTTTTCGGCGTTGACGTCGACGAGGGCGACGGTGCTGCCTTTGAGGTGCGGCGCGAGGACGAGGTCCATCAACAGGCCGCGGGTAAAGGTCATACTGCCGGCACCGATGAGGACGATGCGTTTAGCGGGCATGGGGGTTCCTTTCTGATGATGGTCTGGCATGCGTCGAGTGCCCGCGGGCGCTCATACGACGATCACCTCGATGCCCAGCTCGCGCAGGTCATCGAGCAGGCGCGACGGGGCATCGCTATCGGTGATCAGGGTGTGGATCTCGGTCACCGCGCCAAAGGTGCAGGTGGCCGCTCGGCCCAGTTTGGTGTGATCGGCCAGCACGATGCGCCTGTTGGCGGCGCGTAGCATGGCCATGTCGACGCCGATCTCGCTCGGGTGGGCGCTGGTGAGCCCGTGCTCGATGTCGAGGGCGTTGACGCTGATGAACAGTTTGTCGGCGTGCAGGGTGCGCAGGGCCTGCTCGCTGATGTGGCCGGCCAGGGTCTGCTCGGGCCCTACGAGGATGCCGCCCGTGATCAGCACGGTGACGCCCATCGAGCCGGATAGCAGCGCCGCAACGTTGATGGTGGGGGTGATGACCAGCAGGTCGCTGTGGCGGGTGAGGCGTTTGGCGAGCTCGGCGGTGGTGGTGCCGCCAGCGACGATGATGGTGTCGCCGTCCTCTACCAGCTCGGCGGCGGCCTGGCCGATGCGCTGCTTGGCGTCGCGGTTGACCACCTCGCGCTCGAGCAGGGTGGGCTCGTGCAGGTTGGGTGGCGTGAGCAGGGCGCCGCCGCGGATGCGCCGCAGCCCTCCCTGGCCATCGAGCGCCGCCAGGTCGCGCCGAATGGTTACCTCGCTCACGCCAAAGCGCTCGGCGAGGGCGGCCACCTGTACGGCCTCGTCTTCTTGCAGCGCCTTCATGATGAGCTGTCGTCGCTGTGCAGTGAGCACTACAGACCTCCATTGCACGCCATTGGGCTTTGGAACTGAACGCTCCTGTGCGTTCATAGACAGAATAGCACAAAAAAAAGCGCCAGGCAATAGGTTCTGGCGCTCTTTTTGATCGAAAGTGACGCTTTAGCCCAGGTTGACCCCCTGGCGGGCCAGTGCCTGCCGCAGGGTGTCGGCGGGCACGGCACGCGGGGCGCAGCCCAGCTCGACGGCGATGCCTGCAGCGGCGCCTGCGGCCTGGCCCGTGCAGAAACAGGGCACGATCAGCCGCAGCGTGTTGCAGGCCACATAGTCGCTCGAGACGCAGCGCCCGGCCACCAGCAGGCCATCGACGCCCTGCGGCACCAGGCAGCGATAGGGCAGGTCGTAGGCCAGGCCGCGGATGCGGTAGGTGGGCCCCCAGTCTGGAAAGTAGACGCCCAGCCGTGCGATGCCATCGTCGTAGCGGCGGTTGTTGCGCAGGTCTTCGTCGGTGACGACGATCTCGCCGCGGATGCGCCGGCCCTGGCGCACGCCGAGCTGTGGAAAGGTGGCGGCGATGCGTGCCTGCTCATAGCCAGGCACGCGCTGGCGCAAGAGCTGCAGCGCCGTAAAGGCGCCGTGGCGGGCCTCGACCTCGGCACGGGTGAGGGCTTCGGCATCGGCGATGTCGATATCGCGCAGGCGCCGCGAGCCGCCAGGCAGCACGCCGCCGTTGAGCTGTCGCGCGGCCGACAGGGCGGCGTCGTAGGCCGCGGGGTTGGCCTGGCGGTAGGCCTCGACGCGCTCGCGGTCGACGGCCTCGAGCCGCATGCCCAGGGTCACCTCGTGGGTGGCGTTATCGCAGGGCGCGCCGGCGCGGTAGGCCAGGTCGGCGTCGGCCGAGCAGTCGATGACCACGCTGGCCAGGATGGCCTCGCGGCCCGACTTGCTCTCAACAGCCAGGCCAATGACGCGGTTGCCATCCATGAGGGGGTCGCAGGCCAGAGTGTGCAGGCGCAGGCGCACGCCCGCTTCCACGAGCATCTCGGCGGCCTGCCACTTGAAGAGCTCGGCGTCGACGATATAGTCGCCCGAGGGGCCGAACTCGTCGTATTCCTCTTCGGTGCCGGCGTGCATGGGCTTGATGCCGCCCAGCGGCATCAGGCGCTCGCGGATCTCGGCGGTGATGCCGCGGGCCACGGGCTGGTTGCCGTCGCCCACGCCGAGGATGGCCACCACATAGGCGCCGGTGATCATGCCGCCCAGGTAGCCATAGCGCTCGATGAGCATGGTGCTGGCGCCCTCGCGGGCGGCGGCCAGGGCCGCGGCGATGCCTGCAGGGCCGCTGCCCACCACCAGCACGTCGACGTTGGCGATGATGGGCGTTTCGCGGGCGGGCTCGTGGATGGTGCTCGGGTTCATGGGCACTCCTTGTCGTTCAGCTGTGCGCTCATGCTAGCGCATGGTGTGCGCGCTGCCAAGTGGTAGGGTGGAAACGAAGACTGTGCGTAAATGTAGGTTGACGGCCGAATATCGGCACACTATGATAGGCTCAGGAGAGTAGCGCGGGGGGCGCTCCTCTGTTTGGGACTGTGGGAGGGTATGGTATGCGCATGCGTGGATTCTGGTGGCGTGTGGTATCGCTGGCGCTGGTGTTGGCGCTGGCGGGCCCATGGGGAGTGTGGGCCGACGTGGTGGTGAATGACCTCGACACTACCATCGACCCCGCAAAGGAATCGGTCACGATTGCCTCGGGCGGCTCTGTGAGCGTTGGCTTCTATGTGCAACCGCAAGATCCGAACGACCCGGTCAATGGCTGCAACGCAACTGGTGCGGCGCCAGCAGTGTTGACCATTACACCGCCGACAGGTGTGTCTGTTAGCCCGTCGACGCTCACCTTCACAAGCTGTGGCACTACCCTGTCTACGACTTTTTCGTCGAGCACTGCGGGTAGCTACGACATCACCGGGTTCTCTCTGTCGGGCGGAAAGAGTGGCGGCACGTTCAACACGGCGCCCGCCCAGTTTACGCTCAATGTTGCTGCACCCGCTGACACCACGCCGCCTGTGATCAGCTACGAGCTGACGCCGGCCGCGCCCGACGGCGAGAACGGCTGGTATGTGAGCGATGTGCTGGTAGAGTGGACGGTCAGTGATCCCGACTCGACCATCACCTCGACGAGCGGGTGCGATGACGTCACCGTCAACACTGATACGACGGGCGTCACCTACACCTGCTCGGCCACCAGCGCGGGCGGCACTGCGTCGGTGACGACGGTGACGATCAAGCGCGACGCCACGGCGCCGACGATCTCGGCGTCGCTGGACAAGTCGCCGGCGGCCAGTGGCTGGTTCAACGGCAGCACCGGGGCGCCGACGGTGTCCTTCACCTGCAGCGATGCCACCTCGGGCGTCGTCAGCTGCCCCAGCCCCTACACCTTTGGCGATGGGGCCGACCAGAGCCACTCGGCCACGGTCTATGACAACGCGGGCAACTCGGCCAGCGACGGCGTGACCGACGTGGACGTGGACCTGACCGGCCCCGTGGTGACGGTGACGCCAGAGCGCGGGCCCGACCACAACGGCTGGTACAATGCCGCGGTGGTGTTCGACACGGCGGCCAGCGATGCTGCCTCGGGCGTGGACGATGCCAACTGCAGCCTCGACCAGACCTACAGTGGCCCCGACGGCAGTGGGCTGACGGTGAGCGGGTCGTGCACAGATAACGCCGGCAACGTGGGCAATGGCATCTCGGCCGCGTTCAACTATGACGCGACGGCGCCGGTGGTGACGGTGACGCCAGAGCGCGGGCCCGACCACAACGGCTGGTACAATTCCGCGGTGGTGTTCGACACGGCGGCCACTGATGCGACCTCGGGCGTGGACGATGCCAACTGCAGCCTCGACCAGACCTACAGTGGCCCCGACGGCACCGGGCTGACGGTGAGCGGATCGTGCACCGACAACGCGGGCAACGTGGGCAATGGCACCTCGGCCGCGTTCAAGTACGACGCCACGGCACCCGTGGTGACGGTGACGGCCAAGCGCGGGCCCGACCACAACGGCTGGTACAACGCGCCGGTGGACTTTGAGACGACGGGCGTGGATGCCACCGCTGGCATTGCCAGCTGCACGGCCGACCAGACCTACAGCGGCCCCGACGGCATCGCGCTGACGGTGAGCGGGTCGTGCATAGATGAGGCCGGCAATGTGGGCAATGGCACCTCGGCCGCGTTCAAATATGACGCCACGGCGCCGACGATCTCGGCGGCGTTGACGCCCGACGTGCCGGCGAGTGGCTGGTACAACATCGACAGCGGCGCGCCGACGGTGACCTACACCTGCGGTGACGTCACCGCGGGCATCGCCAGTTGCCCCGTCGCCTACACCTTTGGCGAGGGCGAGAACCAGAGCCACTCGGGCACGGCCTATGACAACGCGGGCAACTCGGCCAGCGACGGCGTGACCGACGTGGATGTGGACCTGACGGCGCCGACCATCACCTGGAACAACGGGCCGGTGGGCGGCGGCAGCTACTACTTTGGCTTTGTGCCCGCCGAGCCCACCTGCACCGCCGACGACAGCCTGTCGGGCGCCGCGAGCTGCGTGGTGACCGGCTATGGAACGGGCGTGGGCACCCATGTGATGAGCGCCACCGCCTACGACAACGCCGGCAACAAAAAGGTCGAGACCCGCACCTATACGGTGTTGGCCTGGACGCTGAACGGCTTTTACCGGCCGGTGGAGATGGGCAAGCTGAACACCGTCAAGGGCGGCTCGACGGTGCCGCTCAAGTTCAACGTCTATGCCGGCTCTACCGAGCTGACCGACGTGAGCGTGGTGGCCAGCTTTAAGGTGCTGCGCGTCTCTTGCGCCGACATGAGTGCGCTGCCCGAAGACCCGATCGACGTGGTCTCAACGGGCGGCACCGTGCTGCGCTATGACGCCACTGGCGGGCAGTTCATCCAGAACTGGCAGACGCCGCGCATCGCCAACAGTTGCTGGATCGTTACCATGACGACCGACGACGGCAGCAAGATTTCGGCCGATTTCAAGCTCAAGTAACCGCTGCGTTGGCTCGGTAGTCGCGCACACCAGAGGCGCCGGGCAACCGGCGCCTCTGGCATTGCCGCTAGATAGCCGTCGCTATCAAGCGGCCGCTATCTAGCGGCTGCTAGATGGCGCGCCGGGCGATGCTCTCTTCGCGCAGCTCGAGGCCAAAGCCGGGCGCCTCGGGGGCATAGACCCAGCCGTTCTCGATGCGCGTCCGCTCGACGGTGGCGCCGGGGCCTTTGGGCACGCCGCCGGTCTCGCACCAGATGGCGGTGGGCGTGGCCATCAGCAAGTGCACGGTGGCCAGGTCTCCGCCGTGGCTGGCGATGGGCACGTGCATGGCGGCGGCCAGGCCGGCGATCTCCATCCACTCGCTGGGGCCGGCGGTGCGGCGGCGGTCGGGCTGCAAGATGTCGCAGCCGCCCGCGGTCAGCAACTCGTAGACGTGGTATTTGCCATACTCGTTCTCGCCGGCGGCAACGGGCAGTGCGAGCTGCTGGCACAGCCAGGCATAGCCGGGCTTGTCGTGGGGGCGCAGCGGTTCTTCGAACCACGCGACGCCCAGCTCTTCATAGACCAGGCCGCGGCGCAGCGCCTCGTTGCGCGAGAGCACCTGGTTGGCGTCGACCATGACGGGCCCCTCGCCCACGAGCGCCTGGGCCAGCTCGATGCGGCGCACGTCTTCGTCAAGCGAGCCACGGCCCACCTTGATCTTGACGCCCGCGTAGCCGTCAGCCAGGGCGGCCTCGATGGCGCGCTGGTAGCCGTCGAGGTGCAGCTCGTCGTCCTCGGGATAGTACCAGCCGACCATGGCATAGGTGGGCAGGCGGTCGCGGCAGGCGCCCAGCAGCCGCCAGCCGGGCACGCCCAGGGCGCGCGCCATGATGTCCCACAGGGCGGTGTCGAGGCCGGTCATGGCAAAGTGGGCCAAACCCTCGATGCCGGCGTACTCGAGCTCGGCGGCCAGGCGCTCGCGGCAGGCGCGGGGCTGAAAGGGGTCTTGGCCCAGCAGCAGCGGCGCGCATTGGCGGTCGATGATCTCGCGTACGGCGCGGGCGCCGTGTAGCCCCACGCCAAAGCCGATGCTGGCATGGCCGGTGACGCCCTCATCGGTGTGCACGCGCAGGTAGAGCTCTTCGGTGCCGGTGCCAAAGGGGTGCTGGGCATCTTCAAAGATGCGGCCGGGCGCGTTCTTGAGCAGGATGCTCTCGATGCGGCTGATCTTCATGGTGGCCTCCTGGCGCGGCGCTACAGGCTGGCGCCGAGCTTGATGTGGGTCTGCGGCGAGCTGACGATCTTGGGGTACTCGTCGGCGAGCGTGGCAAAGGGCACGATGGGCTGTACGATGGGCACGCCGGTGAGCTTGCCCGCCGTCAGCAGCGCCCAGCAGGTGTCGAACAGGCGCGGCTCGTCCCAGCGGGGGTGGTCGCGGTTGGGCACGCTGCAGGCGCGGGTAAAGATGAGGTTGGGCACGTTATGGTGGGCCTCGCCGCCCAGGTCAAGGCCGGCGCCATAGGCGGGCGGAAAGGCGCCCATGACGATGTTGCCGCCATAGGCCACGCCGCGCAGCGCCGCCTGCAGGGCAGACAAGGCGCCCGAGTATTCGATGACGACGTCTACGCCGCGGCCGCCGGTGGCCTTTTTGAGTTCGAGGCCGGCGTCGCAGGCGGTGGGGTCTAGCGCAGTGGTGGCGCCCAGCTCGAGGGCCAGCTCGCGGCGCGAGGGCAGCGGGTCAAAGGCGATGATCTGGCGGGCGCCGGCCAGCCTGACCAGCTGTAGCACCACCAGGCCGATGGCGCCCAGGCCAAAGAGGCCCACATTGTCGCCCAGGCGGATGTGCCCATCGCGCACGGCGCCCAGGGCGAACTCGGCCGGGTCGAGGCAGACGGCCGTTTGCCAGGGCATGTCGGCAGACAGGGGCCAGCACTGGCGCTCGTCGCGCACCACCGCGTCGGCAAAGCCAGAGTAGACGCAGACGCGGTCGCCCACGGCCAGGCGCGAGACGGACGCACCGACGGCCTCGACGGTGCCCACGATCATGTTGCCCACGGCAAAGGGGTAGAGTTCGGCGGGTTCGGCCACCGGCTCAAAGAGTTGCAGGTCGGTATTGTAGCGGCCACGGCCCACAGCATAGCCCTTGTAAAAGGCCATTTCGGTACCGTGTTTGGCGGCGGCGTGCTCGGCGCAGATGCGCACCTGGGTAGGGCCAAGCGACGGCAGCTCGACGTCTTGCCAGGCGAGCTGGCCGGGGGCGGTGCAGACGAGTCGTTTGGGCATGGTGTGGCTCCTTCTGAGCGTCAATCGATGGTGGCGTGGATGCCGGTGGCCGCGGCGCGCAGAGCCCAGGCGGCAAGCTGTTCGGGCGTCTGTGGCTCGGCCTCGAGGGCATAGGCGCGGCCCAACCAGTCGTACTTGGCGGCGGCCGACGGGTTGTAGGGCAAGAGCGCCAGATCGGTCAGGCCGGCCGAGGACATCAAGGCCAGGATCGCATCCAGGTTGGCGTCGGTGTCGGTGATGCCGGGGATGAGCGGCACGCGCACCTGCACCGCGGGGCCGCCCGCCAGGGCGCCGAGGCGCCGGGCGTTGGCGAGGATCTGGCGGTTGGACGCGCCCGTCCAGCGGCGGTGAGCGTCGTCGTCGATCAGCTTGAGGTCATAGAGCACCAGGTCGGTGTGCGGCAGCAGGCTTTCGAGCACCGCCCACGAGCAGGCGCCGCAGGTCTCGATGGCGGTGTGCAGGCCCCGTTGGTGGCAGCCGGCCAGCACGGCCTGGCTAAAGGCGGGCTGCAGCGTCACCTCGCCGCCGGTGAGGGTGATGCCGCCGCCCGAGGCGCTGAAAAAGGGACGCATGCGGTCGGCGCGCGCGATGATCTCGCCGGCGGTGGCCGTATAGCCCTTGAGGCTGAGCGCACGGTGCGTGCAGGCCGCCACGCAGGCGCCGCAGGCCAGGCAGGCCTCGCGGGCCAGGGTGTGGCTGCCATGAGACACGCTGTGCACGCCCTGAGCGCAGGCGGCCGCGCAGGCCCCGCAGTAGACGCAGTTGTCGGCTGTGTAGGCCAGCTCGGGGGCGGCGCGCTGCGATTCGGGGCTGTGGCACCAGGCGCAGCGCAGCGGGCAGCCCTTGAGATAGACCGTCATGCGGATGCCGGGGCCGTCGTGCACGGCAAAGGTGTCGAGGTCGAACAGGGTGCCGGTGAGGGCCAGAGCGTCGCTCATCAGCGGCCCTCCTGGCGGCGGATGTGGTGCTCCTGTTGCTGGCGGCTGAGCATGGTAAAGTAGGCGCACCAGCCGCCCATGCGCACGCGCAGCGAGCGATAGTTGTCGGGCTCGCGCTGGGCGGCGCGCAGCTCGGCGGTGTCGACCACGGTGAGAGTCATCATATTGCCGCCGGTCTCGACAAAGGCGCGCAGCAGGCCCGCCATGCGGTCGAGGCCCTCATCGCCGGGCACCAGAGAGCGGTTGAGGCGCAGGTCGAGCGGGCCGCCGGCGGGCAGGTTGTGCTGGTGCATGGTGGCATAGCTGAGGATGGCGCCGGGCAGGCCGTGCAGATCGCGCCCGAGGGCGGGCGAAAAGTTGGCCGAGACGGGCTCGCGCGCCAGGCGGCCGTCTGGGGTGGCGCCCAGGCCCTCGCCGATGCCGATGTACCACGAAAAGGTGCCCACGCCGGGCGCAAAGAGGATCTCGCGCTCGTGGCTGCTGGCATGGCGCTGCACGGCGGCGGTAAAGGCGTCGACGACACGGCGGCCCATGGCATCGGCTACGGGGTCGTCGTTGCCATAGGCAGGCGCGGCCAGCAGCATGGCGCGCAGCCACTCGTAGCCGGCATAGTCCGCGTCGAGGGCGGCCACGAGATCGGCCATGGTGGCCAGGCCGCTCTCGAAGATGACCTGCTGGATGGCGATGAGCGAGTCGATGGTGTGCGCCACGCTCTCGGCCAGCATGCCATAGGTGCGAAAGCGCGCCCCGCCCGCGGTCAGGTCGCGGCGGGCAGCGATGGGGCCATCCATCAGGGCGCTGAGCAGCGGCACCGGCGCGATGCAGGCGCGGTCGTTGAGGCTGGCGAGGACGCCGCTGGCCACGCGCTCCACGAGGTGGTCGAGCTGGGCCTCAAAGGCCTGCCACACCTGCTCAAAGGTGGCCCAGCCGGCGGCGTCGCCCAGGTCGAGCCCGTCGTGCGCGCCGGTAATGCGCGAGACGCCACGGTTGAGCGCCCACTCGAGGCAGAGGGCCAGGCTGATGCGCTGAAAGCGAAAGTCGGTGCGGCCGGGGATGATGGTCTCCCAGCAGCCGTCGTTGGTATAGTCGCGCGCGTACTCCAGGGGGATGCCCAGCCGCTCGATGGCGGGCACGAGCTGTTCGTCGTTGAACAGTGCGGGCATGCCGCCCCCGCCGCGCAGCACGTCGCAGGCATAGCGCAACAGGGGCTCGGGCGTGCCGCTGTGCAGGCGCAGGGCCAGCAGCGGGTTGGTCATCTCGTGGCGGCGATAGCTATCGAGCAGCAAAAAGGTGAGCGGGTTGGTGCCATCGGCGCCGTCTGGCGTGAGACCGCCCACAACGATGTTCTGCAGCCAGTGGTTGGTGGCATCGACCTGGTCGCGCGCTGTGCCGAGCTGCGACGAGGCACGGTGGCGCACCGTGCTGGCAGGGCGGTCTTGGTCGGCCGAGCGGGCATCGGCGCGCAGGTCGTCGGTGGTCTGAGCGCGCTCGTTGAACTTTAGGCAAAAACAGTCGACCAGCTCGGCGGCCTGCTCGAGACCGAGGCGACCCGCGGCCAGGTCGTCCTCGAGCAGGGGCCAGGCGTACTGGTCTAGGCGACCCAGGGCGTTGCCGTTCATGGTGGCGTGAAAGATCATGTGCAGCAGCCAGATGGCCTGCAGCGCCTGCCAAAAGGTCTGCGGGGGGCCGCTGGCGATGGCGCGCAGGTTGTCGGCCATCTGGCGCAGTTCGTCGGCGCGCAGCGGGTCGCCGCCACCGCAGTCGTAGCAGGCCAGCACCTCGCTGCCGCAATGGTCGGCCAGGCGCAGGGCATAGTCGCTCACGGCCTGCAGTGCGATCTCGACGGCCGCGAGAAAGGCGCGCTCCTCGTCATCGGCGGCGAGGGGTTGCTGGGCGCGGGCTTCGGCGAGGATGCCGGGCAGGCCCAGGCGCAGTAACCGCGGATAGTCTGGCACGATGTGGCCAAAGACAGAGCGGATGGACACGCCCTGGGCGGCAGCGGCCTGGCGCTCGGCGGGCGTGGCATAGTCTGGAAAGCCATATTCATAGTGCAGACGGGGCTCTTCGAGGGTCATCGAGCCGGCCAGGAGCTGATCGCGCCAGAGTTCGACGGGCATGTGGGCCAGCTTGAGGGCCAGGGCGCGGGCCTTGCGCACCTGCAGCGGAGCGTCCATCTGCTCGACGGGCAGGCTCTCGGGCAGGGCGGCCTGTTGGGCGGGCAGTGTCATGGCGTCGCGCACGCGGCGGCGCAGGGCCAGCACGCGGGGCGTCTCTAGGCGTTGTGACACGTACGCGGCGGTCTCATCGATAGGCAGCATGGCACTCTCCAACTGTTCGTTGGGCGAGTATAGGCCCAGGCGCACGCCGAGCGCAAGCCACCGCGCCTACGACGTTGACGCCCCGTGCGCCGCCGCCTATGCTGAGGCCAGACGACTCACCACAGGAGGTGCAGCAATGGCAGAGCGAGTACGCATTGGCCTGGCAGGGTGCGGCAGTGTGGCGCAGCGCGGGTTGATTCCTCACCTGGCACAGCCCGACATCACCGACCAGATCGAGTTCCGCGCGGTGATGGACATTGTGCCGGGGCGCGCCAAGGCCACGGCGGCCAAGTACGGCCTGCCGCTCTGGTTTGAAGACTATGACCAGATGCTGGCCGAGGGCGACCTGGACATGGTGGTGCTGGCCACGCCCATCGGCCTGCACTATGGGCAGGGCATGAAGGCGATTGCCGCGGGCAAACACGTGCACTTTAACAAGACGATGACTACCACCAGGGCCGAGGCCGACGACATCATCGCGGCGGCCAGGCAAAAGGGCGTCAAGCTGGTGGCCTCTCCGGGCGAGATGCAGTGCCGCCTGTTCCAGGATGCACGCGACCTGCTGATGGAGCAGCGCATCATCGGCAAGATCTATTACGCGCTGTTCGGCGGCGGCATGTTGCACGAGTACGAGGCCTTTCGCCAGCCCGACGATGTCATCAGCAACGTCAACCCGCTCTGGTACTATCAAAAGCCGGGCGGCGGGCCGATGTACGACGGCGTGGTCTACCGTCTGCACACGGTGACGGGCATTCTGGGGCCTGTGAAGCGGGTGACCGGCTTTTCTGGCATCGGCGTCACCGAGCGCCGCTTCAAGGGCGAGGTGGTGCAGGCCGACATGGACGA
>JAAYDS010000061.1 GCA_012729155.1 Chloroflexota bacterium
ACATGGCGTGGGGCGCGCCGATATGGTTGAGAACCGTCTGGTGGGCATCAAATCTCGTGGCGTGTACGAAACGCCCGGCGGCACCATCCTCTACAAGGCCTTGCAGGGCCTCGAGACGCTGGTGCTGGACGGCGAGACGATGCACTACAAAGACCTGCTGTCGGCCAAGTATGCCGAGATGGTCTACAACGGACGCTGGTTCACACCGCTACGTGAGGCACTCGATGCGGCCGTCGACAAGCTGTGCGCGGGCCTCACCGGCGTCTCGCGCATCAAGCTGTACAAAGGGCATTGTAGTGTGGTGGGCCGCAAGTCGCCCTATAGCCTCTATCGTGAAGACTATGCCACCTTTGGCGAGGATGACGTGTACAATCAGGCCGACGCCGAGGGGTTCATCAACCTGTTCGGGCTATCGATGAAGGTGCGCGCCCTGCTCGAGGGCAACGGCAAGCCGGGCGCCATGCCCGCCGAGCTGCGCGACTTTCCGCGAGACTGACATGGTCGCTGCAACAGATTCAGGCGGGCGTGCTGGCGCGCTGTGGGGCGGCCGCTACAGCGGCGCCACCGATGAGCAGATGTGGGCGTTCAATGCTTCCATCGGTTTTGATGCGCGCCTGGCACAGGTCGATATCCGCGGTAGCATGGCCTATGCGCGAGCCCTGGCCCGCGCCAGCATAATCTCTCACGATGAGGCGAGCATCCTGGTCGAGGGCCTGCAGCACGTAGCGGCCGAGTTCAGCGATGGCACCTTTGCGCTCAGGTCAGGTGATGAGGACATCCACACGGCCGTCGAGCGGCGCCTGGGTGAGCTGGTAGGGCCGGTGGCGGGCAAGCTGCACACCGGCCGCAGCCGCAATGACCAGGTGGCCACCGATGTGCGCCTGTATGTGCTCGATGCCGTGGCGGCGCTCGATGCAGCCCTGCAAAGCCTGCAGGCAGCGATTATTGATCACGCTGCCGCCCACATCGATGTGTTGATGCCCGGCTACACCCATCTGCAGCCAGCCCAACCGGTACGCTTTGCCCATTGGCTGCTCTCCTTTTTCTGGATGCTGCAACGCGATCGCGAGCGGTTGGCGGGCGTGCGTCAACGCGCCAATGCCTGCCCGCTGGGGGCCGGCGCCCTGGCGGGCAATGCCTACGGCATCGACCGCGCGGCTCTGGCGGCCGACCTTGGCTTTGCAGGCGTGACTGAGAACAGCATGGACGCCGTCTCTGACCGTGACATGGTGCTCGAGCTGCTTGGCGCCGGCGCCATACTCGGCACTCATCTGAGCCGGCTGGCAGAAGACCTCATCCTCTACGCCAGCGCCGAGTTTGGCTTTGTGCGGCTGGCCGAGCAGTACACCACGGGATCGAGTATCATGCCACAAAAGCGCAACCCCGACAGCATGGAGCTGGTGCGCGGCAAAACGGGCCGCCTGGTGGGCAACCTCACTCGCCTGCTGGTGACGGTCAAGGGCTTGCCCTCGAGCTATGACAAGGACTTGCAGGAGGACAAAGAGCCCCTGTTCGACACCATCGACACCCTGCAACTGCTCTTGCCTGTGGTGACGGGCGTGGTCGCCACCCTCGAGGTGTGCCCCGAGCGCACGAGTGCCGCTCTGCGCGATGATCTGCTGGCAACCGACCTGGCCGACTACTTGACGCGCAGAGGGTTGCCCTTTCGCGAGGCGCACCACATCGTGGGGCGCTGCGTGCTGCTGGCAGAGGAGCGTGGCGTCGGCTTGACCGAGCTCACTCTGGCCGACTATGGTGGCATCTCGTCATTGTTCGAGGCAGACCTGAGCGAGGCGCTCAGCTTTGAGAGTTCAGTCGAGGCGCGCGCTGTTCGTGGAGGCACATCTCGCGCTGCTGTACTGGAGCAGCTAGAGCGTGCCAGAGCGCTCTTGGGTAACTAACCGATCGAGGTCCCTGCTACGGCATGGGCCTCGATTCTATGACGCAGAGCCTAGACAAACACGCCAGCCAGGCGCGCGCCACAGTGCTGACAGACGCCCCCAGGTGCCTCGTCGCTGACCACGCTAAACCCCTGACGTCGGATCACCGCAGCACGACAGCTCGGGCAGTGGGTGCTCTCGCCATCGGCCCAGGGTATATTGCCCACATAGACGTACGATAGGCCCGCCGCCAACCCGATCTCGCGCGCGCGTAGCACTGTCTCAGCTGGCGTGGGCGGCCGATCGGTGAGACGGTAGGTGGGGTGAAAACGGCTCACATGCCAGGGCGTGTCGGCCCCCAACTCATTACAGACAAACGCGGCGATGCCCTGCAGCTCGTCGTCGCCATCGTTGAGCCCGGGAATGACCAGCGTGGTCACTTCGATCCAGACCCCGCCCCGCTTGAGGCGCACCAGATTGTCGAGCACCGGCCGTAGGCGGGCGCCGCAATGCTGACGATAGAACGCGTCGGTGAACGCTTTGAGATCCACATTCGCGGCATCGATCAGCGGCCCGACGGGATCGTTGAGCGCCACCTCGAGCAGTTGCGGCGACATAAAGCCGTTGGTCACCCATACACTGGCGATACCCTCAGAGCGCGCCAGGCGGGCCACATCAAGGGCATACTCGGCATAGACTGTCGGCTCAGTGTAGGTATAGGCGATGCTGCGGCTGGCGGTGCGCAGAGCGACCTGCACCACCGCCTCGGGCGGCGCATACCGCCCGGCGATAGGCCGGCCTTTGCGTGGCGCCTGTGAGATGTCCGCGTTCTGACAGAAATCGCAGGCGAGGTTGCAGCCCAGCGTGGCGATAGACAGAGCCCCGCTGCCGGGGAAGAAGTGAAAGAGCGGCTTTTTCTCAATGGGGTCCACCGCTTCGGCTACGAGCTGGCCATAGACCAGCGTGTGCAACACCCCCGCCTGGTTGATGCGCACACCGCAGATGCCTCGCTGCCCTAGCCCAACGACACAGCCATGGGCACAGAGCTGACAACGCGCCCGCCCATCAGACAGTCGCTCGTAGAATAGTGCCTCGTGCATCGCCGCCCCTCCCTTGCCCCGTACAGCGGTTGGGGCTAATCGCCCTGATACCAGGGGGCAAAGGGAATGATACACAGGAAGCGCAACACCTGATCGCCAGTATTGCGGAATTGGTGCTCCTCATCGGGCGAGACATACACGCACATCCGCGGGCTGATGGGGGTCTCGCCGTCGACGGTCTTGACGACACCAGCGCCGTCGAGCACAAAAACCTCGTGCTCCCAGGGATGTTGATGATAAGGCGTAGCGCCACCGGGCTCGATCTCGATCACCCGCGTGACAAAGTTGGGCGCACCCACGTTTTTGCCGATGGCCCAACGAATGCTCGCTCCAGGGGCCCCCTCGGTGGGCTGCGCTTCGATCTCGGTATAGTGAAAGGCCTTCATCGCGATCCTCCAATCAGTCGGGGTCAACATGGCAGACAAGGCTGCGCAATAGCGCCAGCGCTTCCACATCCTCACGCAGATCCTCGCCCTTGGGCGTCTCGAGCAGCATAGGCACACGGGTCAAGCGGCGGTCATTGACCAGCAGCGCAAACGCCTCAAGGCCGACCTCGCCCTGGCCAATCCAGGTGTGCCGGTCGACGCGACTGTCGAGGGCCTTGAGCGAGTCATTGAGGTGTATGCAGTGCAACTGATCAAGGCCGATAGTATCGTGGAATGAGGTCCACATCTGCTCATAAGCAGGGGCCGTGCGCAGATCATAGCCAGCGGCCAGAACATGGGCGGTGTCGAGGCATACGCCCAGGCGCTCATCGCCCCCGACACGCTCGATCAGCCAGGCGAGATGTTCAAAGCGATAGCCCAGATGCGAGCCCATGCCAGCGGTGGTCTCGAGCAGAATGCGCACTTTCTTATCAGCGGTACGCTCGAGGGCCAGGCTCAAGCCTGTAGCGATGCGCTGGAGGCCCGCCTCTTCGCCAGCCCCCATATGCGCCCCGGGGTGCAGCACGTGGTCGACGATACCCAACCGGGCGCAACGTTCCAGCTCGTCGACCAGCAAGCCGAGCGAGCGCTCAAAGAGGGCATCATCAGGTGAGCCCAGATTGATGAGATAGGCACTGTGGGCCACAATGGGCTGGATGCCTGTCAACTCTAGCGCCTGCTCAAAGGCCTCGACGTCCTGGTCGGTCAGGGCCTTGCTGCGCCAGCGGTTGGGGCTGCCCACGAACATCTGGATCGCGTCACAAGAGATGGACGCGCCGCGATAGAGGGCGTTAGCCGGCCCCCCAGAGATGGACATGTGCGCCCCTAGGCGCGGTGCCGATCGCGTCATTCATCCTCCCCTCTGGGGCATTCTAGGGTCGCCACAGAGGTGCGTCAAAAGTGGCGCTATGCTTACTCGTCGCCCTCTTGTCGATCCTCTTTGCGGTCGTCCCGACCGCAGCCGGCGCTCATTCAGGTGGGCAAGCCAAGCCTGGGCATCACAAGCAAGACAAAGGCCAGCAGGCCTACCACAACCAGGCTGACGATCAGATCTCGGCTCACAAAACACGCTCCTGTGCTACACGCGTAGCAACACACTAATCATATCGTCTACCGCTGAGGCATTGCCACAGTCAGGGTCGCTGAGGCATGTAGTGAGATAGCTCTTCATCAACTCTATACTGACCATGCGCGTCGCGGCGCGCACCGAGGCGAGCTGATCGAGCACTTCACGGCAATCGCGATCTTCCTGCAGCATGCGCTGAATGCCTTGCGTTTGCCCTTCGATGCGCCTCAAGCGGCGAACAAGTTCCTCACGGGTCTCTGGCAACAACATGCACACCCCCAACAACTCAGCCGGGAGGGGCTAGACTAGCCCCTGCTGAGGCCTCAACCAGACGGGGCGCAGCCGGCCCCCGCGCCCGATACAGAGCCACCGGCCGTGCCAAACAGCGACAAGGCCTTCTTACAGTCTTGGCTGCCGCACTGCGGGCATTGCACAGCAAACTGGGCAGAAATGGAGCGCACAAACTTGTCAAAGTGCGCACCACAGGCCTGGCACTCGTACTCATAGATCGGCATCACAGCCTCCTCACGGTTTCAGGGCGATGAGCACCGCCCCTTTGTTGATCCGCCCTACCTGGCGCAAGACTTCTCCATCACGCCATACGACCAGAGTGGGCACGCCCCGCACGCCAAAGCGGCCAGCCAGGGCAGCACCAGACGCCTCACGTACGTTGATGCGCCAAAGCGGTGTCTTTTCGTTCAACTCTCGCTCGATCCCGTCCACGACGGGCTTGGCCACCAGGCAGGCGCTTCAAGTGTTGCTGTAAAAGTAGACGACGGCCGCATCTGCCGCCTCAACCTGCTGCCAGAAGGCGGCCTCATCGAGCCCCTCAGACGGCGTGCGTAGCACCAGATAGGCAATGGCCATGGCCGCGATCAACGTCAGCGTGAGCCAGTGCTCACGCCAGAGCGATCGCAGGCCGTTCACTTGGCGGCCGTCTCGGCCAGAATAGCGTCAAAGCGACGCTGCAGCTGCGCCTTGGGCTGCACACCCACAACGCGATCGACCTCTTGGCCGCCGAGGTAAAAGATCAGCGTGGGAATTCCTCTGATGCCCAGTCTACCCGGGACGGCAGGGTTCTCATCAGTGTTCACCTTGGCCACGGCAAAACGCCCCTGATAATCCTCGGCCAGCTCTTCGAGAATTGGGGCCAACATGCGACAAGGCCCGCACCAGGGCGCCCAAAAATCGACCACCACGGGCACGGTGGCCTGCTCGATCGCTTCGTCAAAGCTGGCATCAGAAAGATACGTGATCGCGTCGCTCATGTTGACAACAATCTCCTAGCGTGAGTGCTGTACCCCCCTACGGTATATACAGTATAGCGCATCACATCCTGTTGTCAAACAGTGTCCTCATGCGCAGCGCCTTCATTACAGGTGGGGGCCAGCCCTGCTGTTCATGCCCCAAGCGTCATGCCAGACCAACGCTGGATCGCGGTGCACCCTGCACTCGAGCCTGTGGAGTGCGAGAACTGTGACGGCAGATCGTCGTACCAGGGGCGCCCTGGTGACGGATATGCAGCGCTAGCCAGATCGCTCATCGGGTGCAGGTGAGTGTCGCGCCAGATGCCGCCGTTACGTCGCTATCTGGCGCGAGGGCAACGGCCTCGCGGCGGCACGATGGGCCAAGCCCGACAACCCTGTATTGCCAAAGGTGCGCCACGCCCTGTCAGGCCCGACGGCGATTTGGTCAGAGAACCAGGGGGATTTGTCGAGTACACCCTTAGCAGCTAGCATAGGCCAGCAATTCGTATCGGGCTCGCGCACATGGGGCGCAGCACACCTGCCTTCGCGCTACGGGGGTCTGATTGACGGTCGCAACGCGAGCTGTGCGGGGCACGTGGAAGGCTCTTGAGAACCGCAACTATCGCTGGCTCTGGCTCGGCCGTCTGGCAACGTCGGGCACCTTCCACATGCAGAATGTCGTTCAGGGCTGGCTGGTGTATGACCTCACCGGCTCGGCCTTTGCCCTGGCCTGGGTAGGCGCTGGCTGGAGCGTCGCCATGCTGACCTTTGGCCTTTTGGGCGGCGCCATGGCCGACCGCGTCGACAAACGTCGGCTGGTCTTTGGTACGCGCCTCGCGACACTCGGCAATACCCTGTTCATCGGCCTGCTCGTGGCCAGTGGGTTGATTCAACCTTGGCATCTCGCCTTGAGTTCGTTCATCAACGGCCTCATCTCAGCCTTCCTCATGCCGGCGCAGCAGTCGCTGGTCTCTGACCTGGTAGAGCCAGATACCCTGATGAATGCCGTCTCGCTCGACGCGGTAGGGATGGGCCTCATGGGGATCGTGGGCGCGTCGGTGGCGGGGGCATGCATCGATCACATTGGGCCAGAGGCGGTCTATTACCTGATGACCACGCTGCATGCGCTATCGGCCGCTGCCATCTTGAGGATTCCGCGTCTACCTCTAGCCCCGCGAGAGACGCGGTCGGCCTGGGCCGACCTGGTGGCCGGAGCGCACTACTTGCGTGGGCAACCGCTGTTGGCCCTGTTGTTGGCGCTCGAGGGCGTGCGAGTGCTCTTTCTGATGCCCTACCAGTCGCTTTTGCCCGCGTTCGCACAGGATAGTTTAGGTTTCGACGCCTCGGGGCTGGGGTTGCTGCAGTCGGCCATCGGGTTTGGGGGCCTGCTGGCGAGCCTCATCGCCGGCCATCTGGGCGGGCTCAAGAACAAGGGAACGCTATTGGCACGCTCGAGCATCGTGGCGGGTCTATGCCTGATCCTGTTCGTCGCAGTGCGCTGGGTGCCAGGGGTGTTCGCAAGCCTGGCCCTCGTAGGCGGGCTGGGCAACCTCTATATGGTGCTCAGCAGCACGCTGCTCCTGTCACATTGCGCACCCGCCTATCGCGGACGCATCGTGAGCATGTCGATGGTGGCCTGGGGCCTGATGCCCTTGGGCACCCTGCCCTCAGGGGCCATCGCCGACCGCGTCGGCGTACCCTGGGTGGTGGGCTTGCAGGGCGCGGTGGTCATGGCCATCTTTGCATTCGTATCCTGGCGCAAGCCCGAACTCAAGGATCTGCAGTGAGCGTACTCGCGCAGCGCAGCCTCGTGTTGGCCAGTTCTCAGGCCAGAACGACCGCCCCTGCTAGGCCGCGTCTGGCCTGGGGGGCAGCTCGGTTCTGCTGGCGCCCAAAGACTGGCCTCTGACGCGCCACTCGTGCAGCGCCCCGCGAAAACCAAAATGCCATAGGCGCTCGAAAGCGGCCTGATCCTCAGGACTTGCGTTGTAGGCGAGTTCGTGCAGCGCCTCGAGAGCGTGCAACCAGCCATCTTGATAGCCTCGCCGATAGGCGGCCTCGGCGGTCTCGCGCGCGCGGTCTGTTCCAGGCTCCATTGCCCAGCCTCCCTTGCCCGCAACAGGCCTGTGCCGGCCTGACTGCGGCCTCAAACATCGACCCGTGTCGGCAGACTCATTATCGCCGATGATAGAGCCGCGCGCCAGAAGCTAAGCGGCTAGGGCAGTATCGCCAGCGTGGCAACAGCCAGCCGGCCGTCTGGCACCTGCACGCCTGCCTCATCGACCAGGGCAACGCGCTGCATCGTCTCAGGATCGTACATGCCCACGAAGAGCTCATACTCGCCCGCTGGAGCCTGTTCGGGGATCAGGATGGTGCGCGCATCAAGGATCATCTCGCCTTGGCGCCAACTGCTGGTTGGGCGCAGGTTGCCTTGTGGCCCGCCATCGCTCTGGGCGAGGATCTCCTCTCGCACGAGATGCACAAACACATGATAATCGCGGTCTGCCGGGCTTTGCGCCAGCCAGTAAAGCGACACCTCCAAGGGCTCGCCGGCATGCAGTGCCATATCGCTGGCCTCAAGTCCACGAAACTCGGCGAAATCGCCCACTGCGCAGCGCCGCGCCAGGTCACCCTGCGGCAGACTCAATACCGGCTCATCGAGAGTATAGCGAGCCGCCCTGACAGTACCTCGCGTCTCGACTTGGTCCAGCTTGGCCACCTGGCCAAGCGTAACGCTCAGGGCATCAACGGCTGGCTCATCGATGCCAGCGAGCGCCATGAGCCACACCGCGCCGACTTGCGGGTAACGCCACTGCAGCTCGGTAAGCAGCTGATCGCGTCGCTGCACTTTGAGCAGTTCAACCCCGAGCGTGTCACGTCTCGCCGCAGCCGTCGACGAGGTCATCAGCAACAGCCCGCCGCCTGGCTCGGCCGCCACCGCCTCAAACACGGCCTGTTGCTCCACACCAAGCACCGGGTTCGCATACACCCATGCATAGGCCAGGCCATTGCCGGCACGCGCCACAAACTCGGGCTGGCTCCCCTCGAGGGCAGCCAGCAGATCAGCATCAAAGCCGCGCTGCACACCGCTCGAGTAGGTAACAAAGTAATCTGGATAGGCTAGCGGGCGATCTTCCACTTCCAGAGTCTGCCCAACAAAGAACGGCTCGAACTCCCTGATCCGCATTGAGGCAACCTGTAGTTGCTCAGCCCGAGGCTTGGCGTTGAGATAGGCTGCGGCTTGCTCGAGCCCCTCACCCACGCCCACCAGCATGATGCGCGGCGCCGCAGCGGCGCCGCCGGTCAACGGGTTATAGTAGGCAGAATAGTAGGGCACGGTGGGCCACAGCAGGGAGACATAGATCAGCAAGCTACCCGCAGCCGTCGTTGGCAGCACCCATGGTTTGCGCCAGTAAGCAGCGATCCGGGCAGTCAACGCATTTAGCCCATACCCTGCGGGCAGACACAGCCACAGAAAAGCTGGTAACAGATAACGATCGCCCTTTTTGAGGCTCAAGCTAAGCAAGATGCCAAAAGCCAGCGCGCAAAGCAGTGCGATGACCGCCGGGGTTGCCCGCCTGTCACGCCGCAGACCCAGCGGCAGAAAGAGCAAGCCGAGCATGACCAGAGGCGTGGTGCGCACCGCCCAGGCGACGGGGTAAAAGAGCGGGCCTGGGTCGGCCCGCACGCTGCCCATAAAGAAACTACCACTGCGATGGGGGTTGGACACCTGCTCGAAAGCGCCTGAGACCATCTCCCTGAACGTAGACAGAGGAGCCACCCAGAGTGCTGGCCAGAGGGCAAACCCAACAGCGACCGCCGCGGCCGCCCAGATGACAACGTCGCCGAGCCAGCGCCGTGCCCAGCGCCGCTCTCCATGCCGACCCTGCCAGGCATACCACCCTGTGGCAACGACCGCACCTGTGGTAATGAGCACTCCTGATACCTTGGTCAGAGCAGCCAATGCAGCGCATGCCGCCGACAGCAGCAGGTAGGAGCGCCTGCGGCGCTCGCCATAGCACAGCAGTGCCCACAATGCGAGCGTAACAAAGCAGGCCAGCAGCCCATCCAGATTGTGGATCCTGGACGAGGCAATGTAGAGCGGGTCGAATGCGATGAACATCGTGGCAAAGAGATTGGCGCCGGCTGAAGGAAAGCGCCTGCCCAGCAGATAGAGCCCTACTACTCCCAGCCAGGCGCCCAGGGCCATGAGACGCCGCGTCAACAGCGTCTCAGGATATGGCGGCAAGTCCCGCTCAAGCGCCAGCGGAGCCAGCGCCCTCTCTAGCCACGGCGAAAAAGCCGCTGCACTGCGCAAACCCTGGACGATGCTCTGACTGGCGGCACCGACCCACATACTCGTGACGCCAGGATGCTCGCTGCGAAAGGTCTCGGCATAATCGTGCGCAGCCAGGGCGGCCGCAAAGTCGGCACTGCGCTCATGCCAGCGGTTCTCGTCGATGGTGATGAATTCATCAATGCGCCATTGTCGTAGGAAGAGCGCAAGCGCCAGCATAACCACAAGAACCAGTCGATAGGCCCACGATGGGGCCTGCTCGCGATAGTCAGTTGCCACCCTGCCACTCCAAAAGACCTCGAGCCTGGAGATCAGCCACCTGAGCGCGTCAGCCGAGCACGAAGGATGCCAGCGAGTGAATCATCAGACTGACGGCCGTTGCGCCGGGATCCTGGACACCCTCTGTCCGATCGGCGAACCAGGACGCGCGGCCGATCTTGCTCTTCATGGCGACTGTCGCACGGGCGCCATCATCGGCGGCGGCCGCGGCATGTTGCAGGCCTGTCGCTAACGTCGCTCCCTCTGCAGCGGCCTCTACCAGTGCCTGCGCGGCAGGCACCAGCGCGTCGAGCAGGGTCTTGTCACCCACCTGCGACTTGCCACGCTCGCGTACACCATCCGCAGCGGCCGCGAACATCTCTGCCAGGGTGGCGAGGTCGATCTCAGACTTGCCCTTGGCCACGCGGGCGGCGCGCATCAGCATGGTCGCAAAGAGCGCGCCAAAAGTCGATGCTGCCTTGCGG
>JAAYDS010000402.1 GCA_012729155.1 Chloroflexota bacterium
CAAGCGCATCTCGAGATAGTGCGATACGTGGTGTTCGGCGCCTGAAGCCGGCCGCGAGCTGCCCACGGTGGCCATGGCGTGCCCCGAGGCGATCAGCGCCTCGGTCAGGATGGCAATCGCCTCGGGTTCGGCGCGCCCGATCGCTGCAGCGAGGGGGGCGACGCGCTCGAGCGACGCGCGCATGTCCTGCTCCACGGTCTCGTCGATGGTCTCGTTCCACAGCAGGTGGCCCAGGCGCCAATCTGCCAGGCAGACGTGCTTGGCCAGGATATCTCCATAGCCCGCAGCGATCATGGCAGGGGGCGCGCTGCACAACACCTGCAGGTCGCAAAAGATGGCCTCTGGAGCATGGGCATTGATCGTCTCTTTGAGACGACGCAGCACCAGCGGTGAGTTGATCGATGCATAGGCATCGACCGATGGGGCTGTGGGCAGTGAGATAAAGCGGCGCCCGGCGCGATGGCTCACAAAGCGGCCAAGGTCGGTCAACGTCCCCGATCCAGCGGCAATCAAGGCGCGCTCGTGATCGTTGGCGCGCAGCAGCACCTGCACGATGGCGTCTTCATCGGCAATGACATCGGCCGGCAAGATAAGCGGCTGCCCTTGCGCACCAGTGGCGCTCAGGGCCGCTGCTGCGCGTTGTCCGATAGCCTCCCAGGTATTCACATCGGCCAATAGATCGAACCGCTCGATACCCTGCTCGGCCACATAGGCACAGAGCGCCTCGATGGCCTGCTCACCAATGTACACGTGTGGTCGGTTCATGATCGCAGAATCGTCGGGTCTTTGTGAGGGATGTGATCCTCGGAGGCAACCAATTGCATCGAAATGGCCTCTACCGGACACGAAGACGCGCACAACCCGCAGCCAAAGCACCTGGCCGCCGTCACCGCATAGCCGCCCGTGTCCGTCTCTGCGATGGCGCCAAAGGGACAGCGCTCAAAGCAAGTGCCGCACTGAATGCACGCATCCTGATCGATCTCGGCCAGGTAGCGACTGCGTGCCACCACATGGTCCTGGCCATAGCGGTTGATGGCCACCAAGAATGCGCAGCAGCAAGAGCAGCAGTTGCACAACACCGAGGGCCGATCGGTATTGTCGACCTGATGAACCAAACCCCGTTTTTCGCAGTCGCGCAGCATCTCTTGCGCTTCGGCCACGTTGATCTCTCGCCCGATGCCACGGGCAATGGCATAGTCGGCCACGGCATCGAACGACATGCACACCTCGGTGGGATGATCGCACTTGCGCTCGCGTTGACGGCAAGGGCAGTGCTCAACGGCGATGCGTCGTGCTGTGGTGAGGATGGCCGTCACCCGCTCATAGGGGAGCACCTCACGGGCATCGCCGATGCGCTCCTCGACGGGCACTACCCGCAGCGGCAGCCGTTCAGGAGAACGCTCCATGTAGACTTCTTCTTCGTTGAAAAAGAGCGAGAAGAGGTCATAAAAGCGATCGCCCAGTTCGCGGTAGCGCTGGTCAAAGAGCAACAGGTCTACAAAAGTGCCTGATCCACGCGGCGTATCATACACAGGCGTCTCGCCCGAGCCCGGCTTGACCAACACCAGCCCGCGCATGAACAGATCTTGCAGCGAGGCCTCGGTCGCCTCGATCGGCATGCCTGTGCGTTTGGACACCTCTGCCGCTGTCGCCGGCAAGAGCGTCATCCACGCCAGCTCCTGAGGGCTAGCCACCATGGTCAATATCTCGGCCAGATAGGGCGAGTTAGGATAGCCCACACGCTCGAGCAGCGTGCGGATGTTGGCCTG
>JAAYDS010000403.1 GCA_012729155.1 Chloroflexota bacterium
GGATAGGGCGCCTTCCAGCGGATGCGCGCGATGGTCTCTTGCGGATAGCGCGCCTCTGCGGCGCCCGCCTGCTCGTGGCCCCGCAAAAAGCCCAGCAGCGCGTCACGCCCCTCAGAGCCATCGTAGACGCGATGGAAAAAGCCCAGCGCCCGCGCCCGCTCGGCCACCGGCGGCGTGCCACCGAACATAAAGCGCACACCGCGCTGGCGCAGCTCGTCTGCGGCCTCGGCGAACTCGCCCAGCAGCCGCTCGCCCGTCTCGGGCGTCAGCCGATACGAGACCCCCACCAGCTCGGCGCCCTCGCGCTCTGCGGCGGCCACCACGGCGGCCACCGGCGTGGCCGGCCCCAAAAACACGGTGCGCCAGCCCGCCTCCTGGGCCAGTCGCAAAAAGCTCAACACGCCGGCCACATGCACGCACTCGCCCAGCGCAGCACCGATCACGGTTTTGGTCATGCCGCTCCTTTCTGCCCGGTGGGGCCTCGTTGTGTCGCCAGAAAACGGGGCCGTCTCGTCGACGCAGGCCCCGAGGGGGCGCAGGCCGGCTGGCAGGCATGTGCAGACAACCGACAGGGGGTGGCCGGGCCACATTGCAGCATTGCAGCGAGCACCAAGGGGCGCCAGACATGGTCTGTGGCCTGCGGCAGAGCTGTCGCGCCAGACATGGCCATCCCGGGCATCAGACGAGCCAGAGCATCCGACTGTTATGTCATCATAGGTGCTGCTGAGGCTGACGTCAACCGCGTTCTGGCGTATAGTGCAGCTGTTGCTGTGCTCGCTGGTCACACTTTCGCCCGACAGTGGCTCTATTGAGTAGAGACGAGTTCAAGGAGCGCCTGTGCCCACAGAGACCGTCAGCGCCACCGCCGCACACGTGCGCCTGCTGCAGTCGCCCGAGGCGACGCAACAGGCGCGCCACGAGGCCTTTGCCGCGCTGGTGGCCGCCTATCAAGACATGGCCTGCGGCTATGCCCTGGCGCAACTGGGCAACTGGCCCGCGGCGCAAGATGCCGCTCAGGATGCCTTTATCCTCGCCTACCAGCAGATAGGCCAGCTCCACGAGCCGGCGGCCTTTGGCGCCTGGCTCAAGCGCATCGTCTGGAGCCAGTGCAGCCGCACCCAACGCGCGCCCGTGACCGAGCCGCTGCCCGCCGACGAGTTGGGCCTGTGCGCCCCAGACGACGCCCAGCCCGCCGTGGCCAGCGAGGCGGCCGCGTGGCGCCAGCAAGTGCTCGCGGCCGTGCAGGCCCTGCCCGCCCACGAGCGCGACGCGGTGCTGCTCTACTACATCGACGGCTATGCACCACGAGAGGTGGCCGCGTTCCTCGAGATCTCTGAACCGGCGCTGCGCAAACGCCTGCAGCGCGCCCGCGACCACCTCAGGGAGGCGATGATGGACCTCTTGCGCGACAGCCTCGCGGCCGAACGCCCCTCGCGCGACGACGCTTTTTTGCGGGCCGTACAGCTCGCCACCACCCTCGAAGAGGCGGCCGTCGAGGCGCAGATCGCCGTGCTCGAGGCCGCCCTGGTCGACGGCATCGACGTCAACGCCGCCGGCGCCAGCGGCCAGACGCTGCTACACTGGGCCGCGCGCCAGGGCAACCTCGAGGCCCTCACCCTGCTGCTGCGCAACGGCGCCGACCCGGCGCTGCTCGATCGCCTGGGCCGCACGCCGCTGCGCGTGGCGCTCGATGCCGGCCAGTCGCGGGCGGCCGACCTGTTGCGCCGCTGGGCCGCCCGCCACACCGCGCCCGAGCCACAGGAGCCCCGCCCATGAAGCGTCTCTTTGGCGGCGAAAAGAGCCTCTTGATCGCCCAGCTGCTCGACGCGCTGGCCGGTGACATCTGCCCCATCTGCGCTCGCGTATCCGAGGCCGAGCGGCGCCACCTCGACCTGCTGTTGCACGAGCAGGTCAACGACAATCGCACCCGCGAGGCGCTGGCCGCGTCGCACGGCTTTTGCCCCGATCACACCGCACTTTTGCTCGAGGTGGGCGGCCGCGGCTGCCATGCCAAGATCGCCCTGCTCTATGCCGCCCAGGTGGCTGCGCTGGCCGAAGAGGTGGCCGCCCTGCCCGATAGCGGCAGCGCCAACGGCGCCCTGCAGACCGCCTGCCCGGCCTGCGCCAACGTCGCCCGCACCGAGCAACTCTATGTCGAGCTGCTGGCGCGGCGCCTGGCCGAGCCGCGCTTTAGCCAGGCGCTGGCCACGGGCCCGGGCCTGTGCCTGCCGCACCTGCGAGAGGTGTATGCCCACGCCGCCCCCGGCGAGCGCGCCCTGCTGCGCCAGATGCAGGCAGAGCGCCTGCGCGCCCTCTCGGAAGACCTGCGCGAGTTCGCCCGCAAGAGCGCCCAGGTGGCCCAGGGCGTGCGCGAGCCCTTTGGCCCTGAACGCGATTCGTGGATCCGCGCCCTGCGCCTCTACCACGGCGACCTCAAGGGCTGAGCCCCGGCCTGTCATTTGGCGACTCGGGCGCCCCGCGATATGCTGAATGCCATCAGTTTGCGCGCCCCTGGCGCTCGAGGTTCGCCACCATGTCTGCACTGGCCTCGGGCCACCGCCTTCGCCGCTGGGCCTATCCGCTCGCCATCGCCCTCTTGCTGGGCGCCTGGCTGGTGGCCGCTCTGACGCACCTCGACTTTTGGGCCTTTGAAGATGACGAGGGCACCTTCCTGGTGACGGCGCAGGCCCTCTTTGAGGGGCACGATCTCTACCGCGAGGTGTGGCTCAACTACTTTTCGGGGCTGACGACGCTGGTGCAGCTCGCCTTTGGCGTGGGCGGCGTGTCGGTGATCGCGCCGCGCATCGCCATGGCGTTGCTGGCGGTGGCCATGGCCTGGCTGTCGGCCGACATGGCGCGGCTGCTGGCGGGGCGCACGGCCGGCGCTCTGGCGGCGCTTTTGCTGGTGCTCACGCCAGCCCTGTCGCAGATGGGCCGCTCGGTGATGGGCGAGGTGCCCGCCGCCGCCTGCGGCGCCCTGGCCGTCTGGCTGCTGCTGCGCCACCAGCGCCAGCCGCACCTGGGCTGCGTGGCGCTGGCCGGCCTGGCGGCGGGCCTGGGCGTCTGGTTCAAGTATCCCACCGCGCTGCTGACCGCGGCGCTGCTGCTCGGCCTGGGGGCCACGTGGCGAGCGCGCCGCGAGCCGCTGCGCGCTCTGTTGGGCCAGGCCGCCCTGCTGGTGGGCATGGCCCTCTTGCCTCTGATCATCGATACCCTGGCCCACGGCGCTCTGGCCCAGTGGTGGCAGGTGGGCCAGACGCACCTCGAGAACGAGGCCTACCAGGAGCTCAACATCCCCCGCAATCTCGACAAGTTCCGCGAGTACTTTGAGCCGAACAACTGGGGCCTGCCCGCCCTGGCCCTGCTGGGGCTGCCCCTGCTGGCCCGTCGCCATGGCCCTGCGGCCTGGCTGGTGGGCGGCTGGTTGGCGCTCTATGTGGCCGGCATGCTCATCCACCGCCCGCTGGGAACGCATCACCTCTACCTGCTGCTGGCGCCGCTCGCCATACTGGCGGCGATCGCGCTCGTCTCTGGCTGGCGGCTGTGGGCCGAGCGACGACACGCCTCGTCAGCCCGCTGGCCTCTGCCACTGACAGCCCTCATCGCTGGCGCCGCGCTGCTGTGGATGCTGCGCCTGCCCA
>JAAYDS010000404.1 GCA_012729155.1 Chloroflexota bacterium
ACGACTCGGCCACCGCCCTGCAGGGCTTTGCCGAGCTGCGACATCTCATCGAGACCGACTACCGCCTGGACGCCATCTTTGGCAACCTGACGCTCTACCGCGCCGTCCCCTGACACCACCTTGCCCGCGCCCTCGCCCCGTGGCACAATGCCCCCACCTGCACCGGAGGCGATGCCATGCGCGTCTATATCGGCACCTACACCCACAACACCGCCAGCGAGGGCATCTATCGCTGTACATTTGACCCGCGCACCGGCGCCCTGGCCCTCGACGGCCTCGCCGCGCGCGCCCAAGACCCGTCGTACCTGGCCTTACACCCGGCCCAGCACACCCTCTATGCCTGCAACGAGTTGTCCGAGTTCTCTGGCCAGCCCGTGGGCGCCGTCTCGGCCCTGGCCATCGACCGCCGCGACGGCGCCTTGGCCCTGCGTGCCCAGCAGCCCAGCGGCGGCGCCGCCCCCTGTCACGTCAGTGTCGATCGCAGCGGCCGCACCCTGCTGGCCGCCAACTATGGCGGTGGCAGTTTTTGCGTCCTGCCCATCTTGCCCGACGGCGCCCTGGCGCCCGACGGCCAGCTGCACCGCCTGGTTGGCAGCGGCCCCGATGCGCCCCGCCAGGAGCGGCCGCACGCCCACTCCATCTGGCCCGACCCCACCAACCTGTGGGCGCTGGGCTGCGACCTGGGCAGCGACCGCGTCTATGTCTATGCGCTGCACCCCTCGCAGGCCCGCCTGCTGCCGGCACGCGCCCCCTTTGCACGGGTGCAGGCCGGCGCCGGCCCGCGCCACATCGCCTTTCACCCCAACGGCCGCTGGGTCTATCTGCTCAACGAGCTGCGCTCGGCCGTGACGCTCTTCGACTGGGACCCCGTCCACGGTCTGCTCAACGAGGTGGCCCACACACCCGCGCTACCGCCCGACTTTGAGGGCCCCAACGGCGCCGCCGACATCCACCTCACGCCCGACGGCCGCTACCTGTACGCCAGCAACCGCGGACAAGATGCCCTGGCCTGCTTTGCCGTCGATCCCGTCAGCGGCCTGCTGACCGACCTGGGCTATGCGCCCACCGGCGGCCAGCATCCGCGCAACTTTGGCATCGCGCCCGGCGGCCGCTGGCTGCTGGTGGCCAACATGCACAGCAACAACATCGTCACCCTGGCCATCGACGCCGCCAGCGGCGCCCTGCAGCCCACCGGCCACGTGCTGTCGCTGCCCGGCCCCACCTGCATCCTGTTCGCCTGAGGAGCACCATGACCCGACCCACCGTGCACATGATCGGCCAGGCCCACCTCGACCCGGCCTGGCTCTGGCCCTGGCCCGAGGGCCGCGCCGAGGCGCTGGCCTCGACCCGCGCCGCCCTCGATCGCCTCGACGAGTACCCCGACTTTTGCTTCACCCGCGGCGAGGCGCAGGTCTACGCCTGGGTCGAGCAAGAAGACCCCGCCCTGTTCGCCCGCCTGCGCCAGGCCATCGCCGCTGGCCGCTGGGCCGTGGTCAACGGCATGGTGCTGCAGCCCGACATGAACCTGCCCCACGGCGAGACGCTGGTGCGCCACTTTTTGCTGGGCAAGGCCTATATGCGCGCGCGCCTCGGCGTTGAGCCCACGGTGGGCTATTGCGTCGACAGCTTTGGCCACGCCGCCACCGTGCCCATGATCCTGGCCGGCTGCGGCATGGATTCGTACTGCTTCTTGCGGCCCGGCCCTCACGAGATGGATCTGCCCGCACAGGCCTTTTGGTGGCAGGCCCCCGACGGCTCGCGGGTGCTGGCCTTTCGCATCGCCAACGCCTACACCACCTGGCAAACAGACTCGGCCGATCAGATCCAGCGCGCCCTCGACGACATGCCC
This sequence comes from Chloroflexota bacterium, assembly GCA_012729155.1. Lineage (GTDB taxonomy): Bacteria > Chloroflexota > Anaerolineae > UBA1429 > UBA1429 > JAAYDS01. The sequence goes on from JAAYDS010000404.1 coordinate 1,850, forward strand.
CCCGAGCTCGGCCATACCATGTGCTTTTACGGCGTGGGCGATCACGGCGGCGGCCCCACCAAAGCGCAGATCGAGGGCATCATCGCGCAACAGGGCAGCGCCGCCGCCGAGATCCGCTTTAGCCACCCCCGCGCCTACTTTGACGCCGTGCTGCCCCTGGCCGACGCCCTGCCCACCGTCGACCGCGAGCTCTACTATCACGCCGTGGGCTGCTATGCCGCCAACTCGACGCTCAAGCGCACCTACCGCCAGGCCGAGCAGGCGCTGCTGCTGGCAGAACGCCTGACGGTGCTGGCTGCGCAGTGGGTCGATCGCCCGGCGCCCGCCCCCGAGCTGGACGCCTTGTGGCACGAGGTCTGCTTCAACACCTTCCACGACATCCTGGGCGGCTGCACCATCAAAGAGGCCGCCGACGACGCCATCCGCGCCCTGGGCCATGTGGTGCACCGCGCCCGCGCCCTGTCTATCGACGCCGGCCGCGCCATCGCCGCGCAGGTCGATACGGCCGGCTCGCCCGGCAGCGTCGTGCTCTACAACCCCACACCCGCTGCGCGCAGCGCGTACATCGAGTACGAGCCCTGGACCGGCTGGCAACCGTGGGATGCCGAGGGCTGGGGCCTCACCGACGAAGACGGCGCGCCCATCGCCTGGCAGCTGCTGCCCAACCACGACGCCGCCGCCCGCCCCGACCATGGCGTGCAGCGCCTCGTCTTTCGCGCCGAGCTGCCGCCGCTGGGCTATCGCACCTACCGCTTTGGCCCCGGCGCCCCGCGC
>JAAYDS010000405.1 GCA_012729155.1 Chloroflexota bacterium
ACACTGTCGCTCGATAGCCCCGAACAGGTTTCGCTGTTCGATCTCTTGCGCCAGGAGCCGCTCGAGGTCTACAGCCCCATGCTGGCGCACCATGCCCGCGTGGGCGATCTGGTGGTGGGCCGGCGCGTGCAGTTGAGCGAAACCTGCCTGCTGGCGGCCATGGCCTCGTTGCTGCCCGCCGAGTATGAGCAACCCCTGGGCGACTATGTGCGCAACGCCGAGCGGCTCTATCGTGAAGAGCACTATCAGACCACGTGGGACGCCTTCTTGCGCACCAATGGGCATCTGTTCAACGCCTTTATGCTCAGCTCACGAGCCGAGGGGTTGCGAAGCCTAATCGGCGCCGGCACGCGCTATCGCGACCCGGCCGAGGCACGCGACCGCCTGCGAGCGCGCAACGCCGAGCTACAGGCCGAGGCCCAGCGTCAGGAGCGGCAGGCCGAGCAGACGCGTAGAGGTGTACGGCAGACATCGTCGGGGCTGATTGTACCCGGCGCCCCCGAGCCCACAGCGCCGCCCTCTGGCGATGACCAGAACCAGACGCCGCGCCCGCGTATTCTGCTGCCCGGGCGCGACCTGTAGCCCAACTGCGAGGACATTACGTTAGTATGATCCGTGCCCTTTTGCTGGACCTGGACGACACCCTACTGATCAACGACTGGGATGCGTTCTTTCCACCTTACCTCGAAGCACTGGTGCGCCACATGGCGCCGCTGATGCCCGGCACACGTTTCATGGCGGCCTTTGACGCTGGCACGCGTGCCATGATGCGCAGCGATGGCACGCAGGGCACACTCGATCGAGTTTTTGTGCGCGTGTTCCTAGAGCAAGCCGGCAGCGAGCCGACCGAGACGTTGGCACGATTCAGTGCGTTCTACGCCGACGAGTTTGATCAGCTCCAGGCCTATACCGCGCAAGACCCCGCCGCCCTCGAGCTGGTGACGTTGGCCCGCGAGGCCAACCTCAAGCTGGCTGTGGCCACGCAGCCACTCTTTCCCCTCGAAGCCGTCATGGCCAGACTGCGCTGGGCCGGCGTTCCTCACGAACAGGTTGCTTACGAGCATCTGGCTGCCTATGATGTTCATACCGTCTGCAAGCCGGCTGTTGGCTACTTTGAGTCGGTGCTGGCAGACCTGGGCGTGTCGCCGCACGAGGCGCTGATGGCTGGCGACAGTGCGAGCGCCGACATGCCAGCGAGGCGCCTGGGCATCAAGACCTACTATGTAGAGCGAGGCCGTGATGGCGCGGGGCAGACGCTGACGTGCGATGCTCGCGGCAGCCTGGCCGGGTTGGTGGAATTGCTGAGATCGGGGGCCATCCATGAGCTATGAGTCTGTGGACGAGGGCGTGCGTGCCCTGCTGCAAACCGTCCATACGGCCTTTGAACGCACCTTTAGTGCGCAGCCTGAACTGATCGTTGTATCGCCGGGACGGGTGAACCTCATCGGCGAGCACACCGACTATAACGACGGCTTTGTGCTGCCCGCAGCGATAGATCGCCATGTGGTCATCGGCCTGCGGCCACGCAATGATCGCCAGGTGCAGGTGCACGCCGCTGATTTTGGCGACACGGCGACCTTTTCGCTCGACCACCTGGTGCGCACGCAGCATCAATCCTGGGCCAACTATGTCAAGGGCGTGGCCTGGGCGCTGATGGGCGATGGCTTTGGGCTGAATGGCTTTGATGCCGCCCTGGCCAGCGATGTGCCGGTGGCCTCAGGCCTGAGCTCCTCGGCCGCGCTCGAGGTGGGCTTTGCCTGCGCCTTTCAGACGCTGTCAGGCTTTGAGCTCGACGGCGTACGCCGCGCGCTACTCTGTCAAAAGGCCGAGAATCTGTTTGTGGGTATGAACTGCGGCATCATGGACCAGTATATCGTCTCGCTGGGCAAGGCCGGCCATGCACTGTTGATCGACTGCCGCAGCCTGGGCTATGAGCTTGCCCCCCTGCCAGCAGGTGTCAGCCTGGTGATCTGCAACACCCGTAAAAAGCGCGGCCTAGTGGACTCAGAGTACAATACCCGCCGCGCCGAGTGCGAGCGTGGTGCCGAGGTCCTCGGCGTCAAGGCGCTGCGCGATGTGACGCCCGAGCAGCTCGAGGCTCGCCAGGGTGAGCTCGATCCCGTCACCTACCGCCGCTGTCGGCACGTGGTCACCGAGAACAACCGCACTCTGCAAGCCGTCGAGGCCATGCGGGGCGGCGACCTGGCGCGCCTGGGCGAGTTGATGAATGCCTCGCACATTTCTCTGCGCGACGACTATCAGGTGAGCTGCTTTGAGCTGGACATGATGGTCGAGGCAGCCTGGAAGCAGCCCGGGGTGTACGGAGCGCGTATGACGGGTGCTGGCTTTGGCGGCTGCGCCATAGCGCTCGTGGACAACGAGCAGGCCGAGCCCTTTGCAGCCCAGGTGGCTGCGCTCTACAAGCAAAACACCGGCCTCGACGGCGAGATCTATATCTGCCGCGCCGACGATGGCGTGCACGTGCTCGCCTAGCAGCCCCTCGCATAGAACAAAACGGCCAGGGCA
>JAAYDS010000406.1 GCA_012729155.1 Chloroflexota bacterium
GCTGCCGCGGCTCCTACTATGGCTTTGATGACGCTGCGCCGGTAGCGCGCAATGCCTGTTTGGGCATTGGGCCAACGGCGTGGTGTCGATGCCCATCGCAGCTGATGGGCGCGTGAAACGATGCTCGCGTTTCTGGCATCGTCGTAGATCCATCGTAGGCAGTCAAAGGGGGGATGATGAACGAGAGACACCACAAACCTGCCGCCCTGCGCGTGTTGGCGCTCGTGCTGGTGCTGTCGTTGCTGCTGGGGGCCGCGCTCGCGCCGGCCACCGTGGCCGCGGCCGGGCCCGTCACGGTAGAGGGCTATAGCAGCGGCCTCGGGGCCGCCAACGCCAGCAGTGTGACGTTTGCGCACACCACGGGCAACGGCGTCAACCGCCTCTTGCTGGTGGGCGTAGCCTGGAACTGCGGCAGCACCGATCGCACCATCTCATCGGTCGTGTTTGACGATGGCGATCAACAGTTGATGCTCGGAGAGGTGGTGACGACCAAGGGCGACAGCACCACCGCGCCGCGCTATGCCGCCATCTATCACCTGGTAAACCCGCCGGCCAGCACAGCCGGTGAGGTGACGGTGACCTTTTCGGGCACCGTGAGCAACGGCATCGTAGCGGGGGCCGCCAACTTTGCCAACGTCGACCAGACCACGCCGCTCGAACAGCCTGCGGGGGCGAAATCGGTCACCAACAACACTGCGCCCACATTGACGATAGCGACGCCCGGCGGCGATGAGCTGGTGTTCGACACCCTTTTCATGGGGGGGTCGTCCAGCAGTCAAACAGTAAGCGCAGGCGCGGGGCAGACGCAGCTGTGGAACGACTTTTCTGTCAACAACCGCAGCGCGGCCAGCTATGAGCAGTCCACGGGCGACACGGTGACCATGAGCTGGACGGCGGCCACCTCAGCGGTTTGGGTTCTGTCGGCGGTGCCGATCAATCCGGCAGGGGGCGTCACCTACGACCTCACCATGGCCGTCTCTCCTGGCTCTGGCGGCAGCACCACCCCCACAGAGGGTGTGCACACCTATGCCGAGGGCACCGTGGTGGCCGTCAGCGCCACGGCGAACCCCGGCTTTTCGTTCACAGGGTGGTCTGGCCCGGTGGCTGACCCCTCGTTGGCGGCTACCACCGTCACCATGGATGCCGACAAGACGGTCACCGCCAACTTTGCGGCCGACGCCTACACCCTGACTGCGAACACAGCCGGCAGCGGCACTGTCGACGTCGACCCGGAGCAGACGACCTATGCCTATGGCGATGAGGTCACACTGACGGCAAATCCGGCTGACGGCTGGTTCTTTGGCGGCTGGAGCGGCGACCTCGCGGGCGGCGAGAACCCCGTCGACCTGATCATGCACGGAGACCGGACGGTGACCGCCAACTTTGTCCAATGGGTGCCGGGCGTCGGGGTGCTGGTCGACGGCGAGCCCAGCAGCGCCACGGGCGCGGTCAACGACTCCTCGCTGTCTTTCGAGCACACCACGGGCAACGGCCCCGATCGCTTGATGCTGGTGGGCGTCTCGTGGAACTGCGGTTCGACGGCGCGCACCATCAGCACCGTCGAGTTCGCGTATGGCGTTGACTCGACGATGCCGCTCACTCTGGTAAAGACCGAGCAGACCGGCACGCAACTGCGCTACACGGCCATTTACAGCCTGCTCGCGCCGCCAACCGGCACCAGGGGCACGGTGAGAATCAACTTTTCGGGCGCGGTGAGCAATGGGATGGTGGCCGGCGCCGTGAACTTTTGTAACGTCGACCAGGCCTCGCCGCTGGGAACGGCCACGGGGGCCAACGGCAACGATACCGCCGCCAATGTCGCCCTGACCGGGCTGGACGGAGACGAGCTGGTGTTCGATGTGCTCTTCCAGGGCGCCACCGATGTCAACCAGACGGTGGAGGCGGGGCCCGAGCAGAACCAGCTATGGAACAACTGGGTCTCGAACACGCGCGCTGCGGCCAGCCTGAAGGACGCTACGGGCGACACGCTGACCATGAGCTGGACGGCGGACTCGGGGTCGTACTGGGCCCTCGCAGCAGTGCCCATACACCCGACGCCTGAGGGCAACCTCGCGCCGGTGGTGGGCGACATCCCCAGCCAGTTCACAGAGGTAGGGAGCTTTGCCCCCATCAACCTGGACGACTATGTGGCTGACCCCGACAACGACGATAGCGAGTTGGTGTGGAGCTACAGCGGCAACACCGCACTGGTCGTCGAGATCAGCGCGGGCCGGGTGGCCACCGTTAGCCTCCCCAACCCTGACTGGACGGGCGAAGAGACGATCACCTTCCGCGCCACCGACCCGGGAGCGCTCTATGACGAGGATGAGGCTACCTTTACGGTGCCGGCGCCAGTGTATTTGCTGGGCGATGCCAACGGAGACGGCGTGGTCAACTCGAGCGATGCCCTGCTCGTGCTTTCGTGCGATGCAGGCATCGACACGTCGGACTATTGCCCCATGAACTGCGGCGATGTCGACGAGAACGGCATGGTCGATTCGACTGACGCCCTCATCATCCTGGCGTATGATGCCGGGCTGGAGCCGCCCTTTGACGTGGGCCTGCCTGGCTGCCCGGCCAGCGTAACGCCCTGCCCGGGCTGCAGCGTCGGCCCGGCGGGCGCCAGCGGGGCATTGCTGCCCGCGGCCGATATCAGCGACGACGTGTATCACTGGCAATAGACCAGCC
>JAAYDS010000062.1 GCA_012729155.1 Chloroflexota bacterium
CCCTCGGCAATGGCCAGCGCCACAGGGTTCATGGGGGCATCGATGGCCCCCGAGGGCGACGTGCGCGTCCTGAATCCCGGACGGCTGGTGGGCGAGTACTGCCCACGGGTGAGGCCATAGACGTGGTTGTTCTCAATGATGTCGACCAGGCCTATGTTGCGCCGCACTGTGTGCAAAAAGTGGTTGCCGCCCTCACCATAGCCGTCGCCATCGCCATGGACACACACGACCTTCATGCCGGGGTTGGCCAGCTTGAGGCCAGTGGCCACCGCCAGCGTGCGCCCGTGCAGCGTGTGGAGACCGCTGATGTGCATATAGTCGTTCATCTTGCTGCCACAGCCGATGCCCGTAACCATCATGATCTCATCGGGCTCATAGCCCGATGCTGCAAAGGCCCTCTTGAGGGCATTCCAGATGCCATAGTCGCCACAGCCCGGGCACCAGGTGGGGCGGATGCTGTTGCCGAAATCCTTGACTGTCGCCATGTTACGCCTCCAGGTGCTCGACGATGAAGCGCGCCGTCAAAGGCCGTCCGTCATAGCGCAACAGCCTCTCGGCCACAATGCCCATCTCGGCCTGCAACAGGTGTGCCAGCTGGCCACTGGCGTTGGTCTCGACGCACACCAGGCGCCTGGCACCGTCGAGAGCGGCACGCACTTTGTCGACAGGCAGCGGCCACAGATCGACGAACTGGAACAGGTTGGCCGAGCCTCCTTGCGCATTGACCCGTTCCATCGCCTCTCGCACGGGCCCATAGCTCGAGCCCCACGCCAAGAAGGTGACGTCGGCCGATTCGGGGCCAAAGCGGCGCGGCCCCTCCATCTCGGCGAGCATACGAGCGGCCTTGCGTTTGCGCAGTTCGGCAACACGCACCGTCACATCCGGGTCTTCGGTGATGTGTCCATCCTCGTCATGCAGATTGCTCGAGGCGAGATATACCGACTTGGGGCCATTGCCGGGTGGCAACCGTGGCGACACGCCATCGTCAGTCGCCTTGAAGCGCAGATAGGGGCCTTCCAGCGCCTCCACGTCCTCACGCGTGAGCAGCTTGCCACGATCAAAGACGAGACTGTCATAGTCGAATAGCGCGGCCGGGCGCGAGACAACGGTGGTGGAGGCATAATCATCGGCCAAAACGATGACCAGGGTCTGGTAGCGCTCGGCCAGATTGAACGCCCGTCCGGCGCTGGCCCAGAACTCTTCGGCCGTGTGAGGCGCCAGCACAAAGCGCGGCCACTCGCCATGCGACGAGTAGATCGCCATCATCAGATCGCCCTGGGCCGTACGCGTCGACAGACCTGTGGCTGGCCCGGGGCGTTGCGCCAGATAGACCACCAGCGGCACCTCGATGGAAGCGGCCAGGCTGAGACCCTCGACCATCAGGTCAAAGCCACCGCCCGAGCTACCAGTGAGCGCACGTACGCCCGCATGTGAGGCGCCCACCACCATGTTGATCGCGGCGATCTCATCCTCAGCATGCTTGACGACCATGCCATATGCATCGGCATGCCCGGCCAGGTATTCGAGCACACTGCTCCACGGCGTCATGGGGTAGCCCGCCGCAAACTTGCAGCCGGCCATCACTGCGCCCATGGCAAAGGCCCGATTGCAGTCGAGCACCGCCTGCGCTGGCTGCTCGCGAGCAGCCAGGCCTGGCTCGATCACCTGGCCATAGCGCTGTTGCGCCACACGAGCCACATCTTGCGCCACCTTGCGGTTGGCATCGACGACCTCGCTGCCCTTGCGTCCAAAGTTATCAGCGATCACGCCGATGATGAACTCGAGATCGAACCCCACCAACTGGGCGGCAGCAGCCAGCGCTCCAGTATTCACCATCACGGGCGCGCCATGGTCCGTGGCGATCTTGAGCAAAGGAAGCCGTGCTACCACCCCGCCATAGCCATCCAGCGCCCCCTCGGGCACGCTGGTCTCTTCATCGAGCACGATGGCGCTTTGTGGCACGAGCTTGCTCACATGGCGCGCCAACGATTCGCTATCCATGGCGATCAACACGTCCACGCTCTCGCCAACAGCATACACCGGCTCATCGCTGGCGCGGATGGTGAAAAAGTTGTGGCCGCCGCGGATACGCTCATAGTAATCGGGCGTGCCCACCACATGATAGCCGCCACGGGCCAGGGCTTTGGCGAAACCGGCGCCGCCCGACTCGACGCCCTGCCCTGCCTCACCGCCAATGCGGAAGGTTATGTCCACTGCCGCCATGTGATACCTCCAGTATGCGTGCGCGCAGCCTCACGTCTATGGCCAAATTGGCCGGATGGTCACCGCCAATAGTCCTTGTGCCGGTGACGTAGCTAGCGCCTACTTGAGGACGCAGGCAGCCTCAGGCCGCTTCACGCGCAGAACAAGCGTCTCAAAAACGCGAAAGCGATGATCGAGCCCCTCGTTGCCCAGATAACTGGTGACGATATCCTGCCCGACCACCAGATCCATGTTCCACGGCTGCGGGCTGAGCAGCAGCACCTGATCATCTGGCATGCTGCGCGACTGGAACAGCCCAGCCTCGACGAGCTTGGACACCATGTCCAGCTCGCGCCGCCCGTGCGACATCAGGCTCGCAAGGCGAGCGAACATGGCAGGGCTCAGCACCAGCGCGAACGGCCCGTCGACTCCGGC
>JAAYDS010000407.1 GCA_012729155.1 Chloroflexota bacterium
CAGCACGTGGTACGGTTCAAGTACACGCCCAACTCGGTCAAGTACGGGCTTTATCTCTCCTTTCTAGCAGCGTCGGTGCTGTTGCTCGGGTTAGGGCTATGGGCCTGGCGGCGACTCTATCGCGAGCCCGAGGAAACCCACGAGGCCCAACGCATCACCAAGAACACGGTCGCGCCTATTGCGTTGAACCTGGTGAACAAGGTAATCGACATGGCCTTTGCCATGCTGATGCTGCGCATCCTGGGGCCTGCCGAGGCGGGCAGCTATTACTACGCCGTCGTGGTCATCAGCTGGCTTGATATTCTGACGAACTATGGGCTGAACACCCTGGTGACGCGTGAGGTGTCCAAGGCGCCCGAACAGGCCAGCCGGTATCTCTCGAACACCATCACGCTGCGCACGCGCCTGTGGCTGGGCTGCGTCCCGCTACTGGCCCTCTTCTGGGGGGCACGCGCCCTCACCGTGCCGTTGGGCGGTACCACGACCCTGGCAATCGCCCTCTTTTTCATTGGACTGTTGCCCAGCAACATCTCGGCCAGCTACTCGGCGCTGTTCATGGCGCGTGAGAAGATGGAAGTGCCTGCCTCGGTGGCCACGCTCACCACGCTGCTACGCGTTGCTCTGGGCACAGTAGCGCTTTTGATGGGCGGCGGGTATGTGGGGCTGGCCATCGTATCGATCATCGTCAACGTGATTACCGTGGGGGTCTTGCGAGCGCAGCTCGTCCATCAGGTCCTGCGCCCTCGTCACGAGCCTGACCGTGCGCTGCAGAGCGCCATGTTGCGCGATGCCTGGCCGCTGATGATCAATCAGCTGCTGGCCACTCTTTTCTTCAAGATGGCCGTGATGCTGCTCGAACTCTTGACCCGCGATGCTCGTGTGTTGGGCTGGTACAGCACCGCCTACAAATACATCGACGCCGTCGGGCTCATTCCAGCCTATTTTACGTTGGCGCTCTTTCCTTTGATGGCGCGCTATGCTGCCATGGAAAAGGCGAGCCTCATGCGCGCCTACCGACTGGCCATCAAAGTGCTATCGGTGACCGCCGTGGTGCTGGCTGGGATGATCTCTGCCCTGTCTACCGAGCTCATCGCGTTGCTCGGTGGCTCGCAGTATCTGCCGTACGCCAGCGGTGTGCTGCAGGTGATGATCTGGTACATGCCCATTGGGTTCATCAACTCGGTGACCCAGTATGTGTTGATCGCCCTCGATCAGCAGCGGTTCATCACACGGGCCTTTGCCATCGCGCTCGCCTTTAACGTGGCGGCAAACGTCGTGCTCATCACCTGGCTGGGCTATGAGTCAGCCGCCTATGTGGCCATTGCGTCGGAAGTGGCTTTGCTCGTGCCCTTTTATGTGGGTATTCGCCGACACTTGGGGACGGTGCCTTGGCTACAGCTCTTGCTGCGGCCGTGGGCCGCGGCAACTCCGATGCTGGCGCTCTTTTTGGCGCCAGGCGGTGTTCTGCGGCTTGCGCTCATGCCGCTTGCGCTGCTGGCCAGCCTTTTGCTGGTCTGGCGTTTGCACGTGTTTGACCCTGATGAGGCCGCCATCATCGCGCGAGTGTTGCCCTTCAAGAGGGTGTGGCAAAGGCTGCGCGCCGCGGCCAGCAGGCGCGGGGGCCCGTCAGATTGACCGCACACCGTACGATGCCTAGAATGGGCCAGACAGAGGTCGAGAGGGAGGGCAACGTGGCCGATCAGGTCTATATCCAGGACATCGCTGCCTACGTTGGGCAAGAGGTAACGATCAAGGGTTGGCTCTATGCCAAAACGGGCAAGGGCCGCCTTCAGTTTCTGCGTTTGCGTGACGGCACCGGCATCATCCAGGGCGTCGCCTTTGAGAGAGAGATCGACGCGGCGTCGTTTGAGAATGCCAAAGCGCTCACCCAGGAGTCGGCGGTAATGGTTACGGGCATGGTGCGGGCAGATGAGCGCGCGCCCAGTGGCTATGAGCTCTCGTTGAGCAAAGTCGAGATCGTCCACCTGGCGCAAGACTATCCCATCACGCCCAAAGAGCACGGCGTTGACTTTTTGATGGACAATCGCCATCTCTGGCTGCGCTCGGCACAGCAATGGGCTGTGTTGCGTGTGCGCGCCACGGTCATCAAGGCGATTCGTGACTGGCTCGACAGCAACGGCTTCATTCTGATGGATACGCCCATCCTTACACCGGCGGCCTGCGAGGGAACCACCACGCTATTCGAGACCGAGTACTTTGGCGAAAAGGCCTATCTGAGCCAGAGTGGCCAGCTCTACAACGAGGCGACAGCAGCCGCTTTTGGCCGCGTTTACTGCTTTGGGCCTACGTTTCGTGCTGAAAAGAGCAAGACGCGCCGGCACCTGATCGAGTTCTGGATGGTAGAACCCGAGATGGCTTACGCCGATCTGGACGAGTGCATGCGCGTCGAGGAAGAGCTGGTCAGCTATGTGGTGGGGCGCACGCTTGAGGAACGTGCCGAGGAGCTCAAGGTGCTGGAACGCGACACGACGCGTCTGCAGGCGGTGCAGCCGCCCTTCCCGCGGATCAGTTATGACGACGCCCTCAAGCTGGTGGCCGCCAAAGGCGAGCCTCTGCCTTGGGGCGAAGATTTCGGCGCGCCTCACGAGACGGTCATCGGTGATGCTCACGACCGCCCCGTGTTCGTGCATCGTTACCCCGCGGCCTGCAAAGCCTTCTACATGGAGGCTGACCCGTGCGACCCGCGTTTATCGCTCTCGGTAGACCTGATCGCTTCTGAGGGCTATGGAGAGATCATCGGCGGCGGCCAACGTACGGCGAGTCTTGAGCTGCTGGAGCGGCGGCTCGTAGAGCATAACCTGCCGCGCGAGGCGTTTGAGTGGTATCTCGACCTGCGACGTTATGGGTCAGTTCCTCACTCGGGGTTTGGTCTGGGGGTCGAGCGAACCGTGAGCTGGATCACCGACACGCACCACATCCGCGAGACGATCCCCTTCCCACGGACGTTGGGACGCATGTACCCCTAAGTGACGCGCTTGGAAGGATGGGGTGCGTCTGCTATAATGCGCTCGTCAGGAGCCGTTAGCTCAGTTGGCAGAGCCCCTGCCTTTTAAGCAGGTTGTCGCGCGTTCGAGTCGCGCACGGCTCATTGCTAGGCCCTCTTTGGGTGACGCATAATTGCGTCCTCAGCAGAGGGCTTTGACTTTTCCACGGCTGGCCTACCCCTGCCCCGGCCGAAATGTGGCCACGACTTTTGCACTCTACGCCGTGTGCGACTAGCATGCACCCCATGCAGACCGGCCAGTTAGCAGCGCCGTTCTAGAGTCCCTGATGGAGGCCATCGCATGTCAACGCTCGAAGGCGGCCGCGACCACAGGCAGGTCTATCCTGTCGCGAATCCCTTTGGAGCACGACTGCAAGAGAGAGCGCGGCTATCACTCGAGGGGGCTACTGACGTGGCCGTCGATGCGGCTGCGGCGGCTCTCGATCTTGCCTACGTTGCCGGCAAAGGCACGCTGTTCGTCGTTGATGTGTCTCGCCCCGATCGGCCTGCTGTCGTGGGGCAGCTGCAGGGCCTCGGGCAGGGCCGTCAGATTGAGGTGCAGCATGGTATTGCCGCCCTTACCACCCGCCCCGATGGCCTGTTTATCTGCGACGTGACCGACCCCGAGCACCCCAGTCTGTTGAGCCACTATGACACCGTGGAGCTCGCTACCGGCGTCTGTCTGTCGGGCGACTTGTGTATGATCGCCTGCCGCCATATGGGCGTCGAGATCATCGACGTGTCTGACCCCGCCCGCCCTGCCCATGTGAGCAACGTGCTGGCTGGAGAGGCCCAGTCGGTGTTTGTGAATGGTAACACCATGTATGTGGGCGCCTGGATGCAGCGCGAGGTGCACATCATCGACATCACTGACCCGGCCATGCCACGAGTGCTGGGGGCCTGCCTGCTCGACGGCTTTGGCGATGGCATTTGCGTGCGGGATGGTCTGTGTTACGCCGCCACGGGCCACCATGCCAGGGGCTTGGCGAACCGGCGCAAGTACTTGGACTATGACTTTGTTACGGCGCAGATGCTGCAAGAGGGTTACGGAGGCGGGCACGGTCTCGAGATCTTTGATGTAACAGACCCCGAGCGCCCGCGGCTGCTGTCTCGTCTCAAGACGCCACCGCTGTTTATGACGGGCAACGACATGTGGGGTGTGGTTGTGGCGGGCGACCATGCCTATCTGACCGACACCTATAACGGCGTCTTTGTGGTGAATGTGGCCCATCCGCAGGGCCCCTACTTTGAGGGGTATCACCGCCTTGACGTCTTGCGTGATGAGGCCTACCACCACGAGCCGTCGATTCAGCAGCTCTGCCAGCCAGCCACTGGCCTGGCGCTTGGTGCGGGCCATATGCTG